>DASZPC010000369.1:0-2865 GCA_035550455.1 Chitinophagales bacterium
AACATCTTACCACCGGGTAACACAGAATATTGACCAAATGAAAAGTTGCCTGGCCCAGGGCTATCCATTTGTGTTTGGATTTACTGTTTACGAAAGTTTTGAAGGCCAGAAAGTGGCCCAAACCGGAGTGTTAAATATGCCCGGAAAAACCGAACAGGCAGTGGGTGGCCATGCTGTATTGGCCGTTGGTTACGATGACTCTCAAAAGAGGTTTATTGTCCGCAACAGTTGGGGTGCCGACTGGGGTCAAAAAGGCTATTTTACCATGCCTTACGACTACCTTACACACGAACACCTGGCCGATGATTTTTGGACCATTCGCCTCATGGAATCAAACCCTGCTGCTAAGAAACCCAAAAAGTAAAAATTAAATAGCTATTCCAGCCACTTCCTCGCCTTTAAACACCGAGGCAATTTTGAAGGAGTTGGCCATGAAAAGTATTTTAGGGTTGGCGTTGCGCTCTATATGGTAATACATCCGGTTAAATAAACCCGACATGGTTTCCACCTGCTCCGGCCCCAGGTATTTCGAAAGCCTTTGGGCAAAAATTAACTCATCGCCATATAGTTTTTCCGAGGTACCGGTTAGGGCAACCAGCGCACACTCGCGTATAAAAAACAAGGCATATTTTAAAAATATTTTTTGGTTTTCGCGGCCCAATTTGGCAAAGTCGTCCACCCAGTCAATCAGGTTCTTGGCATTATCGCCGCTGGGCTTTTGTTTCAGGTTAAAACAGCAAAGCAGCCAGCTACGCAGCAGCTTATCGTTTTCACTATCTGCCCCACCGGCAAAAGTTAAGGCAGCATTAAAATTGCCATCGCTTATCCGGGCTATGCGCTCGGCCGTTTCGGCATCCGTTTCAAACCTTTGCAGCAGCCCTGCTTTTACATCATCGCTGTCAATGGCATTTACCTTTATTATTTGCGTGCGCGATATTACCGTGTTCAGCACCTGTTCTATATTCTCCACCAACAAAATAAAAATGGTATCGGCAGGTGGTTCTTCAATCACTTTCAGCAAGGTGTTGCCTGCCTCTTTTAAATATTCTGCCAGCCATATAATCTGAAACTTCCATGCTGCTTCGTAGTTTTTCAAACTCATGGTTTTTATAATCTCGTGGCACTCGCGCACAGTTATATTGCCCTGCCTGTTTTCAGCGCCAATACTTTGCAGCCAGTCGTTGCCGTTCATATACGGGTTCGCATGTAATGCGCTTCTCCATTCGGCGGCATAATCGGTGCTAATGGGTTTATCGCCCGGCTTGCGCGGCACTACCGGGTAGGTAAAATGTACATCGGGGTGTACAAACTTTTGGTTCTTTACACAAGCCGCACACATCCCGCACGAATCATTTTCCGCCGGGTTTTCGCATTGCAGGTACTGCGTTAAAGCCAGTGCCAGCCCTAACCCGCCGTTACCTTCAGGCCCCAGCAGCATAATGGCATGGGGTATCTTTGCCGACTTCGCCAGCCCCAGCAGCTTTTGTTTTACTGCCCCCTGGCCTACTATTTCTTTAAATTGCATAATAACGCCTGCTTCTTATTTTTCAATAGCATTTAATAGGTCATCACTCAAGGGGTCAACACCCGGCGCAAAAACACCGGTTAAATTCCCTTCTTCATTAATCAGGTATTTCTGAAAATTCCACGCCACTTCACTGTCGGCATAGCCATTCAATTCTTTGCTGGTTAAAAACCGGTACAAGGGGTCAATAGCATCCCCTTTTATTTTCACCTTCCAGGTTAGCGGAAACGTTACCCCAAAATTCACTTCGCAAAAATTTTCAATCTCGCTGGCGCTGCCCGGCTCCTGGCCGCCAAAGTCATTACAGGGCAGGCCTATCACTTCCAGCTTACTGCCAAAGTTTTCGTAAAGTTCCTGTAGCTGTTTATACTGTGGGGTGTACCCACAGGCCGAGGCCGTATTAACTAATAATATCTTTTTGCCCTTATAAGCTGTAAGGTCCAGTTCATCACCTTTTATTGTTTTCAGCTTGTAATCGTAAACCGTGTTGCCCATCTGGTAAAAATAGGAATGTTTCGGTACGGCTGGTACCTCAAAGATAAATACATTTACTTTACGGCATTTATGGTACTGGCCCACATTATTAACCCGGTAAACGCACCCGCAGGCACTGAACTGGCACGCATTCAGCCCGTTACTTTTGAAAGTATCAGGGCCGCGCGCGATTTTGCCGCCGGTAAGGTTAACCTGGAACTATGGGCTGTTTCTTACCCCGAAGACCAACCCGTTATTCCCCCTATATTTCAAAATGCGCCTTACCTGCAACGGGCGGTAACTGATGTGGCAAAATTTGAAAAACCCAAAAAATACCCCCTGCTCGCCGATATTATCAAGGCGCTTTACCAGGCCAGCAATGCCGATTATTTGATTTATACCAACATGGATATTGCCCTTATGCCGCAGTTTTATTTGGCGGTAAACGGATTATTGCAGCAGGGCCACGATGCACTGCTTATTAACCGCCGCGGCATTTCAGTGTATTACAAAGGTGTTGATGAATTGCCTTTAATGTATTCCGATTACGGCGTACCGCACCCAGGCTTCGATTGCTTTGTTTTTAAACGCAGCCTGGCCGAAAAATTCATATTGGGCAATATTTGCATTGGCATCCCTTTTACCGAGGTTTCGCTAACGCACAACCTCATAGCTTTTGCCCAAAACCTGAAGTTGGTTGATAACCTGCATTTAACTTTTCATATAGGTACCGAAGTAATGCCGCCGCGCAGCAGCGAATATTACCGGCACAACCGCAACCAGTACGAAAAAAACATTTACCCGCAGTTAAAGCCCCTGCTAAAGCCCGAAAAATTTCCGTACGCCATGCTGCCCTTTTACAAACG
>DASZPC010000370.1:0-1793 GCA_035550455.1 Chitinophagales bacterium
GTGTATAAGCAGGATTACCGCCTTACAGCGCTGGCAAACTTTACATCAAATGCTTTCGGTTATGATTATTATGGCGTAGGCCTTGAGTTTGGCTGGAAAGAAATACTGATGTTGCGCGCTGCATGGCGTTTTGAAAAAGGCCAGTTTAAAAACAACACCAGGCTGGATGCTTATACCGGCTTAGCAGCCGGTATAACCTGCGATATACCGTTTAAGAAAGATGGCGGCCCGCGTTTGGCCATTGATTATTCTTTCCGCGCTACATCGCCCTTCCAGGGTACGCACAGCATAGGCTTGCGGTTTAACTTGTAATTTTTAATTTTGTTTTATCAAAACATTAAGACGCCTTTGAACAGGGGGCGTCTTTCGTTTTTGAAGGTTGGGGATAAATAGAATGTATTTTTTAATTGTTGGCGGCCCGGTAAAACCGGTTGCGCGCCAATGTTAATTTCACTGCTTATGTCGGGTATATTTTATATGACCAAAGAGGGTTTGGAAAAGCTACAGGATGAGTTGAAGTTTTTACGTACTGTAAAACGCAAGGAAATTGCCAAAGCTATTGCCGAAGCCCGCGAAAAAGGCGATTTAAGCGAGAACGCCGAATACCATGCTGCTAAGGAAGAACAAGGCCACCTGGAAGCTAAAATTGCCGAAATGGAAACCAAACTTGCCAGCGCACGCATAATGGATGAAAGTAAACTGGATTCATCGAAAGTGAGTATACTTTCAACTGTTGAGGTGATGAACCTAAAGATGAACAAGAAAATGAGCTTTATCCTGGTTAGCGAGGCCGAAGCCAATTTGAAGGAGAACAAACTATCAATTGCTTCGCCTATTGGCAAGGCTTTGTTAGGGGCTTCAAAAGGCGATAAGGTAAAAGCCCATACCCCCGGTGGCGATATGGAGTTTGAGATATTGAATATTTCATTATAAAGTGCATTGCTAAATTTGGGTATGGCTTCCATTTTTACCAAAATAATTAATGGCGAAATACCCTGCTATAAAATAGCAGAGGACGAAAACTATTTTGCTTTCCTCGATATTTTTCCTTTGGCAAAAGGCCACACGCTGGTTATACCCAAAAAGGAAGTAGACTACATTTTTGATGTGGACGACCAACTACTGGCCGGTATGATGGTATTTGCCAAAAAAGTGGCAAAGGCCGTTGGTAAATCTGTAAAATGCAACCGGGTGGGGGTAGCCGTGGTTGGCTTAGAAGTGCCACATGCGCATATTCACCTTATTCCCTTAAATGCTATCAGCGATATTGACTTTTCAAGGCCAAAACTGAAACTTGAAAAAGAAGAGATGGAGGCTATTGCCACTGCTATACGCAGCAATATGTAAGGTGCAGCTTAGTGCCTGTTTACTTTACCCTTTTAGGGTTTTGCTTTACAAATTCGGCCCAGCCTTTGGCTTTGCCCGGTGTTGAAGCCTGGGTTGGCCCACTTTGAAAATGGTGGCAAAGCGCAGCAGCCAGCCCATCGGTGGCGTCAAGGAATTTGGGTTGCAATTCGAAATGGCATAGGTGCTGTAACATGGCGGCAACCTGCTCCTTACTGGCATTGCCATTGCCTGTAACCGATTGCTTTATCTTTTTAGGCGAATACTCGAAAACGGGCACCTGGCTGGTTAAAGCCGAGGCTATGGCTACCCCCTGGGCACGCCCCAGTTTAAGCATGCTTTGCACGTTTTTGCCGTAAAAGGGTGTTTCTATAGCGCAGGCGGTAGGGTGGTGGTTTTCAATAAGGCCCTGTACCTTTTCATAAATTATTTTAAGCTTCACCAGCGGG
>DASZPC010000371.1:0-7118 GCA_035550455.1 Chitinophagales bacterium
GCTGCCAGTGCCAGCCTTACTTTATCGCCTTCGGCCACAGCCACCACTTGTGGAGCCACTAATGGTTCAGCAACAGTTAATATAACCGCAGGTTCAGGCCCCTATACTTACCACTGGAGCAATAACGCCAGCACTCAAACTATTAATAACGTTGCCAGCGGCAATTATAGCGTTACGGTAACCGGTAGCGGCGGATGTAGTGCAACGGCTGCTACATCGGTAGCCCCGTCAACTGCACTAGCTGTAAGCGTAACCGGGGTTGATGCGGGCTGTGGCGGCAACAATGGATCGGCTACGGCAAATATTACTACCGGAAGCGGGCCTTATACCTACGTATGGAGCAATAATGCAACTACTGCAACTATCAATAACCTTGGTGCAGGCAGTTATAGTGTAACAGTTACCGGCACCGGTAACTGTACTGCCAGCGGCAGTGTATCGGTACAGGCTACTAATAACATATCATTATCAGCTACCAGTACTAATACCAGTTGCGGTAATAACAATGGCGGGGCAAGCGTAAGTGTTACTGCCGGAAGCGGGCCTTATACTTATGCCTGGAGCAATGGCGCCACCACAGCCAGCATTAACAATGTGGCTGCCGGAACCTATACTGTTACGGTTACCGGTAACGGAGGCTGCACCGGTACTGCCACTGCCACCATTAACCCATCAGGGAATACTGGGGTAAACATTACTTCGGATAAAAGCATTATGTGCGCCGGTGACAGTGCCCAAATTTGTGCACCGGGCGGCTATAATGCCTATAGTTGGAACAATGGCGCTACCACACAATGCATTGAGGCTACACTGGCCGGTAATTACTATGTTACTGTAACCGATGCCGGTAGCTGCACGGCTACCTCTAACCACCTCGGACTTTCGTTATACCCTATACCACCGGTTACTATTACCGTAAGCGGCGATACCTTAACTTCCTACAATGCAGTAACCTACCAGTGGTTCCTGAATGGGCAGCCAATACAGGGGGCCACTTCCAATATCCTTATCGCCACGCAATCGGGCAATTACCAGGTAGCCATAACCGACCAAAACGGATGTTATGCTATTTCAAATGCTTCGGCAGTAATTGTTAGCAGCATTGAAAATGTAAGTGCCGATGGGCAAGTGAAAGTTTACCCCAACCCACTGGCTTCGGGCAACTGGAACCTGGAGGTTACCGAAAACTGGATTGGTGGTGAGTGCCAGGTATTTGATGCTGAGGGCAGGATTGTTTACCATGATGAAATTAGAGACCTTAAAACACAAATACCGCTTGAAGTAGCCAGGGGCGTTTATATAATGAGGCTTTCATCGGAACAAAAGAACTACGCTATTAAACTGATTAAGCTATACTAACCATAAATGCAGATTATATATATAAAGGAGTGCTTTTTCAGCACTCCTTTTTTGTTTACCCTGCTTGCTTAATTTAGCTGATAATAAAACATGAAGCGCTTTACCAAGATTGCAGCCCTACTTTATGCAGTGATTATGTTGCTAGCCCTGAGGGAATTATTAAAGGGTAAGGCTTTATTTTTAAGCACCCTTGCGCTTTACGCAAGTATTCTTTATGTATGTCTGTTTGTAGCCTTTCTTTTAAAAAAAGCCGGAACAAGAAAAGAAACCATTGCTGCTTTTAAGCTAGTGGTTTACAGCACTATTATTTCGCTGCTTGTTGTTGAATTTGCACTATGGTTTATTATTAAGCCTGCCGACTGCCTTACTTATGCCGAACGAGGCGGCTTTAACTATTACAGCGATACCATGCGGCAAAAATTCGGGAAGTTTAACCGCTGGATGATTCCCCCCTATATTAGTAAGTGGTTCCTTATTAATAAACCAAATTCAGAAAGGCTGCTTCATAAACCTGAATTTACTTACCTGCATAAATTTAATGCCGACGGTTTGCGGACAAAAGTTATTCCGGTTACAAAAGCGCGCGGTGAAATAAGGATTATTACGTTGGGAGATTCGTTTACAGAAGGCCTTGGAGCCCCGCAAGATTCTACCTGGCCCGCCTTGCTTGCCAATACTTTCAATTCAGGCAAACGAGATACCACCTATAACATAATAAATGCCGGAGTTAGCAGCAGCGACCCGTTTTATGAAACATACCTGCTTAAATACCGGCTGCTTAAATACCAACCTGATGTGGTAGTTATGTGTATAAACTCGTCTGACATTGATGATGTACTGGGGCGTGGCGGATATGAGCGTTTTATGCCTGATAGCACGGTACATGTAAAGGATAGCCCCTGGTGGGAACCCATTTACGCATCGAGCATGATTTACAGATTGGTGATACACCGTGTAATGCATTATACTTATAACCTTGTTCCACAAGCAGAAGAAGCAAGGGGACGTGAAAACGCTAAAATAAAATTGAAAGATGCAGTAGATATGTTTAAGGAATTAGCCGAGGAATACCACTTTAAGCCAGTAATTATTTTCCACCCGATGCTTTCTGAAATAAAGACAGGCATTTTTCCATTAAGCCCTTTAATGGTGCAAACTGAAAAAGACAGCAACCTTACTGTAATTGACCTTTATAACCAATTTGAAACATATTTTAAACAAACAGGCGAGCCACCTGAAAATTTTTATTGGCAGAACGATATGCACCATAATTCGCGCGGATACTTATTATGGAGTACGATTGTTAGCCATGATTTAAAAACAGCAGGCATTATTTAAATACCAAAAAAGTGAATATTGAAAGGGCGCTTTAAAATATTGCTGTTACAGATATTTTTTGGACTTGGCTTATTTCTGATTCTGGGAGAATTTGCCCTGCGATTATCGGGGCGGTGCCTTACATACCTTGAAAAGACCCAGCACAGGTATGTAAACCCTTACAATCAAAGGCTTGATAGCTGGTACTATGTATATCCTCCAAATTCAAAAGCAGAACACAACGAGGCTGAATTCCATACCGCCGAAACTACTAACGCCATGGGCCTGGTGGGCCGTGAAATCCCTGTAGTAAAACCCGATAGTGCTAAATGGATTTTTTTTATTGGTGATTCTTTCACCGAAGGGCATGGGGCAGATTCGTCACATAGTATGCCTGTTTATTTTCAGCAATTAATAGATTCAGCAGGAATGAAGGCCGAAGTATTTAATGCCGGAATTGCCGGCAGCGACCCGTTTTTTGAATACGTGCTGTTAAAGGATAAACTGATTCAACATCACCCGGATGAAGTAATCGTTTCTATTAACGAATCGGATTTTTATGATTATATCATCAGGGGTGGTATGGAAAGATTTAAGAAAGATGGTACGGTACAATACAGAAAAAGCCCGCCGATGGAACCCCTGTTTCACTATAGCCATTTATTCAGGGCATTTATGTTTGCCTTTGGCAGCCCTGTTATGCTTTGGAAACCGCAGTTTGATAAACAAAAAAAGGAGGCACTACAGCAAATAACGGAGTGCCTGTATAACATGAACAGCCTTTGCCGCGAACATGGAGTAAAACTTATTGTATTGTTACACCCTGTACCAGATGTATTTACTAAAACAGGGGGAAAGGATAATATATCTGAAATTGAAAATTATATAAACCGCGATTCGATAACCTTTATAAATACTTACCAGCAGTTTAAGCCCTATCTTAACAGGAATAATTACCTGCAATATGCGTGGAAACTAAACAACCATTTTAACGCAAAAGGGTACAAAATTTATGCTGAAATTATTTTTGCCGATTTGAATAAACAGCTTGGTGACATTTGTAACTAAGCAGGGTTATGTTTTTTGCTATTCTTGTGGGCCCGGAAGCATTTCCACTACCATGAAACGACTAATACCGATTAGTTTTTTAGCTGCCCTGCTGATTGCAGGATGCAATGAAACGCCAGAGAAGCAACCCGAAACACAGCAACAATCATCTGCCCCAAAAGCGGAAGCCATGTGGGCAGCACCATCCTTGTCTTCATTAGGAAATAGCCCTGAAGATAGTTTAGTGAATTATGGTTTTCAACTGGTAAGCAATACCGCTTATTACCTTGGGCCCAAAGGCAAGGTAGCCCATATTACCAATGGCATGAATTGCCAAAACTGCCACCTGGAGGCCGGCACAAAAGTTTGGGGCAATAATTACAGCGCAGTAGCGGCCAATTACCCCAAATACAGGGAAAGGTCGGGCAGCATTGAAACTGTTTATAAACGGATAAACGATTGCATACAGCGCAGCCTTAACGGAAAGGCCCTTGATACAAGCAGCCGCGAAATGCAGGCTTTAAAGGCTTATGTGGAATGGGTGGGCAAGGATGTGCCTAAAAATACCAAGCCGAATGGAGCAGGCATTACCGATGTTGCCTATCTTGATGAAGCAGCCAATGCTGAAAAAGGGAAGATTGTTTATATGGCTAAATGCGCCACCTGCCATAACAAGGATGGAATGGGCAAAGTAGATTCTGCTACCGGCAACTATCAATACCCACCTTTGTGGGGGCCGCACAGCTACACCAGTGGGGCGGGTATGTACCGTATTTCGAGGCTCGCGGGGTTTGTGCAAAGTAATATGCCTTTTGGCACCAATTACCAACACCCCCAGTTAAGCGATGCCGATGCCTGGAATGTAGCAGCCTTTGTTAATTCGCAACCAAGGCCGGGATATAACCTTAGTAAAGACTGGCCTAAGTTAAGCGCAAAACCCTTTGACCATCCCTTCGGCCCATACGCCGATACTTTTACTGTGAAGCAACATAAATACGGGCCTTTTCTGCCAATTATAGCTTACAAAAACCAAGTGAAAGAAAAATGAAAAAGAGCAATACTAAACATGAAAAGCTAAAAGCTATTGAACACCTGCCTACATGTAGTTGCGGCAGTTGTAACGGAGGCAGCATAAACAGAAAGGATTTTTTGAAGGCTGTGGGCCTTACGTCCCTGGGCCTTGGGCTTTCGCCGGTGGCAGCCTTTGCTTTACAAAACGGCGGCGCTGTTGAAATGGCTAAAAGCAAAACAGTGGCTACTGGCAAAGCGCAACGAATTACTTTGCTGCATACTGCTGATATACACGGCCAGGTAACCGTGCATGACGAATTTTTTTGGGAAAACGAACAAACTGTGTTTAAAAAGCGTGGCGGTTTTGCCCACCTGAAAAGCATGATTAATACCCTGCGTAAAGAAAACCCTAACACCTTGCTTTTGGATGGGGGCGATTGTTTCCAGGGAAGTGCGATAGCTGCATTAAGCGAAGGGCAGGCCATGATTCCGTTGATGAACAATATTGGGTACGACTTAATGCTGCCCGGCAACTGGGAAGTAGTTTACGGAAAAAAAATGTTGATACATGACATGGGTGCTTACCATGCCCCAAAGGTTTGTGCCAATATGTTTCATGACCAAAGCGGGGAAATGATTTTTCCACCATACCACACCTTTTACATTGGCGGTATTAAAATAGGTTTTGTGGGGTATAACGATCCGCTTACCCCCATCAGGCAATCGCCGGCTTACAGCAATGGCATTAAGTTTTCAGAGCCTGGGGCGAACCTTGCAAAATATGTTCAGGTGCTGCGCGAACAGGAGGAATGCGACCTTGTAATAGCCATGACACATATGGGGCTGGCACAGCAATTACACTTATCCAATCAGAACTTTGCCGAAGGGGTAGACTATATTTTTGGAGCCGATACACATGAACGTATACGCCAGCCGTTGCAGGGTACTTATAGCAAGGTTACTGAACCCGGTTCATTTGCCTCGTTTGTTGGTAAAATGGATTTGATAATTGAAGATGGAAAAATTAAAGACCAGACATACGAGTTATTGGAAGTTGACCCCGAAAAATATGCTGCCGATGAAGAAATGGAACAACTGGTGGCCAAGGCCTACGAGCCTTACAACAGCCAGGTAAAGAAAGTAATTGGCAAAACAACCACCCCCCTGCTGCGGTACTTTGTAATTGAAACCCCCATGGATAACCTTATTACAGATGCGCTGATGTGGAAAGCAAAACCAGATATAGCGCTCTCCAACGGGTTCAGGTTTTGCCCACCGTTAGTACCAGATAAAGATACCGGCAGCGCCGATATTACACTGGATTACCTGTGGAGTATGTTGCCTGTTGACAGCGATGTAAAAACAGCCGAGATTACCGGACAGCAATTGAAGAACTGGCTTGAACACGAGCTGGAAAATGTATTTGCCAAAGATGCCACCAAACGTTTTGGCGGGTGGCTGATTAGGTTTAATGGTATGGAGTTAAAATTTACCATTGGAAGAGACCCGGGAAAACGCATTGACGAAGTAAAAATAAGTGGTCATTTGCTGGACATTAGCAGAACCTATACTGTTGCAGCCTGCGAACGCGAAGGCGACCCCGATAGCCTTCTATGCCGTATTAAAGACGTGAAGAATGCCCGGCACGCAGGGTACAAACTGCACGATGTTATGATAGACTACCTGGCTGTACACAGCCCGGTGGCGCCGAAAATTGAGGGCAGGGCAATTGCCAGCGATGCCCCCTCAACCTTATTAACACAGGCAGAGGGGGTGAATTATAAATTCCGGTAGGGAGTTTAGCGCAACGATATTCTAATGCTTAATTTGCATTAAATTACGAGTATTGTCAGCAGCGGATACCATCAATTTTTTATCAAAACTTAATTTGCGAAAGGCTGGCAATGCCATTGCAGTTACCGCCTCGTATTACTTGGCGCGTATAACCGGTAAGCCGGTGCAATGGGGCCTGCCATTTAATATTTCAGTTGAGCCAACCACCAATTGTAATTTGGGTTGCCCGGAATGCCCAAGCGGTTTAAAACAGTTTACCCGGCCCACCGGCAATATGAATATGACTTTTTACCAGCGTACCATTGATGAACTGGAGGATAACCTGATATACCTGTATTTCTATTTTCAGGGTGAGCCTTACATGAACCCGGGCTTTTTAGATATGGTTAAATATGCCGCAGCAAAAAATATTTACACCGTTACCAGCACCAATGCCCATTTTTTAACCGAACGCAAAGCGCGCGAAACAGTGGAATCGGGGTTAGACCGGATATTGATTTCGATTGACGGCGCTACCCAGAAGACCTACGAGCAGTACCGTGTTGGCGGCAGCCTTGAAAAAGTAATTGAAGGGACTAAAAACCTGGTTG
>DASZPC010000372.1:0-2331 GCA_035550455.1 Chitinophagales bacterium
TTTATAGTGTAGCCAGTGGTAAGGCTGGTTCCGATGCTATCTGGTCTTTCAGCCCTACCGGCACAGGTCAAACTATTGCCGCCCTGGGTGGTTTCTCATCGGCTATTGATGTGGTAATACAAACTGGTAATACGGTTACTACCTACAACTCCACTGAAATTACGGCTAAGAACCTCACCGTTCAAACCGGTGCTGTGCTTAAAGGCCTTACAGGGTTTGCAGGGCATTTAACCCCATTTTATGTATATGTTTATGGCGACCTTACGGTCGATGGCCAATTGGGTACTACCGGTGGCCTTGATAGTATAGCTTTGAATATGGAGGGTTTGAGCCAGACTATTTCTGGTAACGGCTCTATTGATATTCAGCGTATGCGTAAAAATAAACACGATAATACCACTACTACTGTAACGGTGGCCCGGAACATGAATTTCTGGTACCCTAATACAGCCTTGTATAATAACTACGCAGGCGCCAGCACCTTTAATGTAAATGTTAATGCCGGTGTAACCCTGAATTTTGAAGGCAAAGGCGACCTGGCTATGGACGGCACCGATGGCAGCACGGTTACCAACCGCGGCGGGGTGGTAACCGTATATGGCAGCATTACCAATGTTGATACAGTTTATGCTTTCTCAAATACTTCAAGCGGTACCAGCATTGGTATTACCATAAAAAGTGGTGGCCTTATAAGCGCTAACCGTGTAATGACCGGTTTAGGCAATGGCACTTCAGGCGCTAAAAACTTCTTCTTTGATGTGCAAAGCGGTGGCGAACTGGATATTTATACTGCCCTCGAATTGCAATCAGGTAACTTTGCCCCATCGGGTACCGTATTGTTCAAGTCAACATCTTCTACACAAATAGCTTACCTCGATAACTTTAGCACTGGCTTTAGCGGTACCTACACCGGTCAGATTTCGGCTGAACGTTATTTCGATGCAGCTTCAACGGCTAACCAGCATTTTATGGGTTCGCCGGTACATAATACGCCAATGTCGCAGTTTGGCGCCAGCGGTACTGCCGGTTGGATAATCCCTACCAACAGTTGCGATGAACAACATTCGGCAGGCAACTCGCCTTATGGTTCGGTATTCAGCTACCATGAAAGCCACGGGGCTGGTTGCGCCATGGCCCAATGGAAGGTAGAAACCAGCGGCAATATGGCCGATGCACAGGGCTACTCCATACTTAAATCGGGGGCAGGTGTTGTTACTGTTACAGGTACTCCAAACCTTAACAGCAGCTATCCGCTTAGCGGTTTAACCAACAGTGCCTGGCCTGTTAACTATAGCCGTCAGGGCCGCCCTATGGGCCCCGGCTGGCAATTAGTGGCCAACCCTTACCTGGCTACCTTAAAACTAACCAGCGGGCAAAGCGGTTTTGACGGACAAGTGCAGGTATGGCAAACCGAAGGCCCCCATGCCGGAAGCTACCAGCCGGGCATAGGCAATACCCAAAGCCCGGTTTATATAGCACCGTTCCAGGCCTTTATGGTAAAAGTAACCAGTGGCTCGGCTACTTATTCGTTAAACGCATCTGATCGTGTTACCCAGGCCCAACAGTTTTACAGCACATCAAGCGACAGGCTGCAGATAACAGCCGAAAACACCGCCAATGGGCTGCTGGATGAAACCGTAGTGGCCTTTGATCAGAACGCCACCGATACCTTCGATACCCAGTTTGATGCCAACAAGTTTGGCGGCTCGCTGAACAGGCATACGCTTTATACCCTGAACAACAATACATGGATGGCTATTAATACGCTAAAAGATATTAATACCACCAGCACAGTGCCGGTGGGCTTTGAGCCGGGCGTAAGCGGTAACTATACCTTTAGCTTTACCGGCGATAACACCTTTGACCCCACCAGCTACATTTACCTGGAAGATATAAAAACAGGCACGATGCACGATGTAAGGAGTGGGATATACAGCTTTACAGCCGATGCAGCCGATAACTGGGAGCGGTTTGTGCTGCACTTTACGCCACCGGCCCAAATCAATACCGGACTGGCTACCTGCTCAACTCCTGGTACAATCAGCATTACCCAACCGGGCAGTGCCGACTGGAGTTATACAATAACCGATAACAACGGGGCAGTAATAGCCAATGGGCAGTTAAACAGCCACAACCCTGTAAACATACAGGCGCAGGCCGGCGACTATACCCTGACGCTGACGGATGCGAACAACTACACAGTAACCAAGGCAGTAACGGTAGGTGGGGCACAGGATGTAACGGCCTCGTTCAATACCTCTACCAACAATGCTACGGTACAAACCCCTGTTAGCTTTACCAGCACCAGCAGCAATGCCAGCAACTATAGCT
>DASZPC010000373.1:0-7349 GCA_035550455.1 Chitinophagales bacterium
CGAGAACGACCGGTTAACCACGCTTTCAAAAAACCTGCAAAACCAGGTTGATGACCTTAAAAAGCAACTGGACAATGCATCAAAAAGCAACGCCCAGATTTTAAATACCCTTCAAAGCCTTTCGGTAATGAGCGATAAGCAAGCCGAAAGCGTGAAAAAATCGCTGGATGCCATTAATGCAAAAGATTCGTACATCAACAACCTCCAATCGGCCCTTCAGCAAAAAGATTCCATGAATATGGTATTGGTTACCAACCTTAAAGGGGCTTTGGGCAATGTAAACGACCAGGACATAAATATTAAGGTAGACAAAGGGGTTATTTACGTTGATATATCTGATAAAATGCTGTTCAATAGCGGCAAATACCAGGTTACGGCCAAGGCTAAAGAGGTGCTGGGCAAAGTAGCCAAAGTATTAAATGCCTATCCCGATTTTGAATTTATGGTGGAAGGCCATACCGATAACATGCCTATTAGCACGGGGTGCATACAAGATAACTGGGATTTAAGCGTTAAGCGCGCTACTTCAGTGGTTCGTATTCTTCAAAGCCAGTACCATATAAACCCCGAGCGTATGTCGGCTGCAGGCCGTAGCGAGTATTTACCCGTTGCCCCTAATACTACTGCCGAAGGCAGGGCCTTAAACCGCCGCACAAGGATTATTATACTGCCGCAATTAGACCAGTTCTTTAAGTTGCTGGTAAAAAAATAAAGGTTGTTCTAAATTTTCAAAGGATGGTTTTCATGGGTTGCAGAGTGGGGCGAGAGCCCCACTCTCTTTTTTAAACCTCTGCGGTGGTCTCTATACCCAGTACTTTCAGCGCATTCATAGCGGCATTTTGTTCTGCCGTTTTTTTACTATACCCTTCGCCCTGCGATACAAATTTGCCGTTTATCTCCAGTTGTATAATAAAATATGCCCTGCGGTTGCGCGATTTTTCCTCTGCCACTTTAAAGTCAATGCTTTTTCCTTCTTTTTGTATGTAATGGAAAATCCGGCTCTTGTAATCGGTATTGGTTTGTTCTACAGCGTCTACGTCTATAAGGCCCTGTAGTATGCGGCTTCGGATAAAACTCCTCGTTTTATTAAACCCGGCATCAAGGTATATGGCGCCTACTAAAGCCTCGAATGTATTACCCCCTAAATCGCGGCTTACCTCGTTCATACTTTTGCGGTTAAACTTCAACTTTTCCACCAACCCCAGTTTTTCGCCCACTTCATTTAGCGATTTCCGGTTCACAATCCGCGAGCGTAGCTCGGTTATAAACCCCTCTTCTTTGTAAGGGTATTTTTGGTAAAGGTGCTCGCATACTATGGCATCCAGTATAGCATCGCCCAGTAACTCAAGCCGCTCGTTATTATCTTTTGGTTCTCCGTATTTCGACCGGTGCTGAAATACTCTTTGATAAAGATCCAGGTTGGCAGGTGTAATACCGGTAATACTTTTTATGTAGGATGTCAAATCCTTATCGGCCGATAAAAGCTTATTATAAATTTTCCGTAACACCATTTATGGTTATGTGCCGTTTGGCAACACGTTATACTAACCCTTGTACTTTCTGAAAATAACCGTGGCATTATGCCCCCCAAAACCGAACCCGTTACTAAGAGCAGTATTTACGGTGCGGCGTTGCGGCTGGTTGAAAGTTAAATTGAACCGGCTGTCAATTTCCGGGTCATCTGTAAAATGGTTAATGGTGGGCGGCACTATATCTTCTTTTATGGCCATAATACTGGCTACGGCCTCTACTGCCCCTGCCGCTCCCAACAGGTGCCCGGTCATTGATTTTGTGGATGAGATATTTAACTGGAAAGCATGTTCGCCAAACACCTTTTTTATGGCCGCCAGTTCGGCAATATCGCCAAGCGGGGTCGAGGTGCCGTGAACATTAATATAATCAACCTCCTCTGGTTTTATATCAGCATCTTCCAAAGCGCTTTCCATTACCAGCGCGGCGCCCAGGCCTTCGGGGTGCGGTGCCGTTAGGTGGTAAGCATCGGCGCTCATGCCCCCGCCCACCATTTCGCAATATATATGTGCGCCACGCGCTTTGGCGTGTTCCAGTTCTTCCAGTACTATGGCCCCGGCGCCCTCGCCCATTACAAACCCGTCACGGTCTTTATCAAAAGGCCGCGATGCTGTTTCCGGCGAGTCGTTCCTTTCGCTCATTGCTTTCATGGCATTAAAGCCGCCCACCCCGCCTGCGCTTATAGGGGCCTCGCTGCCACCGGCTACTATGGCTTTACACTTGCCAAGCCGTATTAGGTTAAAGGCATCAATAAACGCAATGTTTGCCGATGCACATGCCGCCACAGTAGCATAATTAGGGCCTCTTAAACCCCACCGCATACTTATTTGCCCGGCGGCAATATCTATTATCATTTTGGGTATAAAAAACGGGTTAAAGCGCGGCACAGGGTTTAATGCCAGGTTAGTAATTTCTTCAATAAACACATCCAACCCGCCTATGCCCGATGCCCATATTACACCAATTCTGTCGCGGTTTACCCCCTCTATATCAATGCCTGCGTCTTTAATGGCTTCATCGCTGGCTACTATGGCAAATTGGGCAAAGCGGTCCAGTCGGCGCACTTCCTTTTTATCAATAAACTGTGTGGGGTCAAAGCCTTTTACTTCGCAGGCAAACTTGGTTTTGTAGTTCTCGGTATTAAAACGGGTAATGGGGGCCGCCCCGCTCTTGCCAGCCAAAAGCGAACCCCAAAAATCAGGCGCGGTATTGCCTATGGGTGTTAATGCGCCTAAGCCGGTTACTACTACTCGTTTAAACATGGTTCAATTACCGCACTTTATTAATCTTCCGTTAACGAATATATTGGAACATCCCGAATATCACATAGCTTAAATGAAAATGGCAGACTATTACATCTGCCACTCCATAAATTTTAAGTCAAATATTTACTTGCTTATCGTCTTTTCCAGGTACTCAATCGCCTGCCCTACGGTGCCTATGTTTTCAGCCTGCTCGTCGGGGATAGAGATGTTGAACTCCTTTTCAAATTCCATGATCAACTCAACGGTGTCCAGGGAATCTGCGCCAAGGTCGTTGGTAAAGCTGGCTTCCGGGGTTACCTGGCTTTCTTCAACACCGAGCTTATCAACGATAATTTTCTTTACTCTTTCTGCGATGTTTGACATGTCTGTTTGGTTTTAAATGTGGTGCGAAAATAAAAACATCCTATACGTTGGCAAAAAATTATTCGTGTTGTTAAAATGCTGGCGCAACAAGCATTTCTAATACCCCGGCACAGCAGTTTTCAGCGTAATTTCGCCCGTTCTTCAGGCGGCCTGTTTGATGAACATAATAGGCTGTTTTTCAGCAGATTATGTGCTTGTGTGAAAAAAATTAAATGTTTGATTTTCAAGTAGTTGTGCCATGCAGTCCAATCCCGGCCGGTAATTAACTAAATGCTATTTGGCGGTTTCATTTTTATATTAATAAATAAACAGGTGGTGCCACACCTTTGTGGATGCACCTGTTTATTTATACACACGCACATATAAGTAATTAGCTGTCTCACGAAAAAAACTGGTTATGCCCAAAAGCTTAGGGGCCTTTATTTCTATCATTCGTTTTCTTTACTAATTCATTTTATGCCACTTTTCTGCATTTTATTTTATCATAAACTCACAAAAAATTACTATCTTACTGTTGAAGGGTTAATGGGATTGCGGCTTTAATGTTCAGTATTGGTTAGGTGTTGTTTTTCGTTGTGCAAAAAGATTTTAATCAACTGTTCGTAAAAGTTATAAAGCATGGCAAGTGGGGCAGCAAAGCTGGTGGCGGTTATCGTATCCTGCACCTCTCTTTTTTTGTTATTGGCAATATTTTTCCTCATCTGTTTTTGGTTTATATTTTACCGGGCAGGCAAACCCGGTTGGACCAGCATAATACCCATTTATAACCTTGTTGTATTGCTCAATATTGTTGGCATGCCTGCCTGGTGGGTGCTGTTGTTTTTAGTGCCTGTAGTTAATGTAGTTTTATTGGTTATGGTGTTTCATAGGCTAAGCAAAAGTTTTGGTTACGGCAGGGGCTTTACTATTGGCCTTATATTGCTGCCGTTTATTTTTTTTCCAATCCTGGCTTTTGGCCGCTCGCAATACACGCTCCCCGTCCGTACTGTAACCGGTGCTGTTTAAGGTTTCTATTTGTATCTTTTCAAACCGCGTTCAATATCCTTTGCTAAACTTTATGTTCTTAAACAAAAGCTATGACACAGCCCGAAATTTTACACGATTTGGCAGCTGCCTTTGCTGATGTGGAGAAGATTGGTAACAATTTTCCCGAAGCACAATTTTTTAAAAGGCCGGATAACGGCAAGTGGTCGGCAGGCGAAAACATACAGCATCTTTTTCTTTCGGTAAAACCATTGGTTGGGCTGTTTGGCAAGCCGCAAATAATGGAACAGTTTGGTAAGCGCAACCGCCCCGGTATGGGCTATAATGAAATAGTAAACCGCTATCACGAAAAGCTGAAGAACTTTAGCAGTAGCGGTATTGTAAATACGGTGGATGGCATTAGCGATACACAGGCGGCACAAATGGAAAACCTGCACAGCATACACCAAAAGTTTTTAGAACGTGCCGCCACCTTGCCCGAAGAGGTTTTGGACGATTACCAAATACCACACCCTTTACTTGGTTTGCTAACCCCGCGCGAGTTTCTGCATTTTACCCGTTACCACACGCTGCACCATGCAGGGGTAGTGTTGGGTTTAATAAAATAGAACGGGCTTGGTAATTCCTTTTACTGCCTTTCGCCGGCTGCTGCGGCACTGGGTATGGCTTCAACCAGGCTGTTCAATTTATGTAATTCAAGGATAGTCATTTGCCCGTCTTCGCTTTCGCGGTACATCGAAGCAAATTTTGCATTAAATTTTATTTCCTTGTAAGTGTAAGATGTGCGCCTTAATACCGGTGCGCTGTATATTTCGTCAAAGCCGGTTATAAGAATATACAATTCCATATCCGAGTGGCTGTAGTCGCTTTCATTATACCCGTATAACGGGCTGTTCTCATCAATGGCATGCACCACGGTCCAGTTCATAGGCAGGTTATCAACCTTGTTACGTTCAAGGGCTAAATCATAAAACTTAAAAACACGGTTGCCGTTTTCCTCCAGCATCAGGGCCACATTCACTTTAATTTCTACATTGGTCAGTATGTGGTTATCCTTGTAATTCGCAAAGCGGAACATCAGTGCAGTTTTATCACGGTAGGGTGCAACAACGGCAAAATCGCTAAAAGCCAGGTACGTGCGCGGTCGCGAAAACCGCCCGTAAATAAGGCCCGTAATAATAGCAAACGACAAAAACCCCACCAGCGATTCAATACTGCTTAACACATTCGCCACATCGCCTGCCGGGTTTAAGCGCCCATAACCAACGGTTACAAAAGTTTGGGTGCTGAAAAAGAAAGTTTCCTTCAGCCTGCCCCAGGGGGTAGTGGTTATAAAACCCTGTAACTGGTCTATGCCAGCCAAAGCATAGCCTATGGTAAAAAGCAGGTTCATGCCAAAATAATAAAGCACAATCAGGCTGCCAAATTTCCATGTGGGCAGGTTCAGCATTCGCTGGTAAACACTAAACCGGTCAAACAGGTTAATGCCCTCTCGCTTCAGGTTAAAGGTGCCGTCCTTATTAATAAAGCGCCCACCGTAATTATTGGGGTTGCTGCCAAAGCCGGTATCGTTGTTTGGTTTAAGAAAGGGGTTTGCCGATTTATATCTTGCCATGCGCTTACCTGATTAAATGTGTAGTAAAAATAAGGGGAATTAAGGGTTTTCCCTCAGGCTATATTAATCCAGGCAACTCAAAATCACTTCGCACGCCTGCTGTATCTCGTCCGGGCTAATAATAAGCGGCGGGGCAATGCGCATACAGTGTGGGGCAAACAAAAACCAATCGGTAAGCACCCCTTTTTCAATGCAACGGTCTATTATCAGTTTGTTCTCTTCAAAACTTTCAAATTCCAGTGCCATCAATAAACCAAAGCGGCGTTTTGCTTTTATTTTTGGGTGCATAAGTAAAGTATCAAACAGCCTTCCTTTTTCTTCCACCTGCGAAAACAGGTTTTCGTTATGCAGCACCTCAAAGGCCGCTAAGCCTGCTGCACAGCAAACCGGGTGCCCGCCAAAAGTGGTTATGTGGCCTAATGCCGGGTTTTCGGCCAGTGTGCCCATTATTTCTTTTGCCGCAATAAAAGCGCCTAATGGCATACCTCCGCCAAGCGCTTTTGCCAGCAGCAAAATATCGGGCACAATGCCGTAGTGCTCAAAAGCAAACAATTTGCCACTGCGTCCCATGCCCACCTGTATTTCGTCCAGTATCAATAGCGCCCCTGTTTCATTGCACCGGGCCCTCAGTTTTTGCATAAACCCTTTTGCAGGAACCTTTACACCCACCTCGGCTTGCGCGGTTTCAACAATTACTGCGGCGGTATGGGTGGTTATGGCAGCTAAATCGTTTTCATCATCAAAATTTATTTGGGTAATACCCGGCAGTAGCGGCCTGTATTTTTGTTTTAGGGCTTCATCGCCCATTACGCTCAACGCGCCCTGTGTGCTGCCGTGGTAAGCATTTTTAAACGATACAATTTCCTGCCGCCCCGTAAACCGTTTGGCCAGTTTCATGGCCCCTTCGGTGGCCTCCGCCCCCGAGTTGGTAAAGTAAACGTTGTTCAATTGCGCCGGTAAATGTTGGGTTAGCGCCGTAGCGTATTTTACCTGCGGGCTTTCAACAAACTCGCCATACACCATCAGGTGCATGTACTTTTCGGCCTGTTCTTTTACGGCTTTTACCACCTGCGGGTGGCTGTGCCCCACATTGCTTACGGCAATACCGGCAATAAGGTCGGTATATTTTTTACCATCGCTGCTGTACAAATACAAGCCCTCAGCCCGCTCAAATTCAAGCATTAACGGCGCCGTGCTGGTTTGTGCTATGTGGTTTAAAAAAAGTTGGCGGTTGGCTATCATAATGTAAACAAAAGCGAAAATAATCTGTTGACCGAAATCATTTGCTTTAAGCTATAAAACAATCGTTCTTCATTCCTTTAAACCAATTTGCCATATAACTATAGCGGGTTAAATTTTCTTTCCGTTTGTTCCATTATTTCAGAAAATTTATTCCGTTTACACCCGTCTTGGATTTATGAAGTATTTCAGTGCCTCGTTTTATTACGCCCGTTACAGCATTCTTGGTAAAATAATCAGGGAGACTTACCGCCAGTTCAAATGGCGGATATGGCTGCTTTCTGTTTTGTTTATCTTCCTCTATTCACTTAACCAGTTCCTTAACCTTATTTTCAGGTTAATTGATGAAATCT
>DASZPC010000374.1:0-1659 GCA_035550455.1 Chitinophagales bacterium
CCTATAACCACCGATGCCCATGTGAAGTTGCTGAAATGGGAGGATGAATGGGGCAAAAAAACCTTTTGGCACAGCAGCGCCCACCTGATGGCCGAGGCGCTGGAGGCTATAATGCCCGGTGTGAAATTTGGCATTGGCCCGCCTATTGACGAGGGTTTTTACTATGATATTGACCTGGGCGACCGTAAACTTACCGAAGAAGAACTGGCACAACTGGAAGCCAAAATGAAGGAACTGGCCGCTAAAGACAGCAAGTACGTGCGCAGCGAAGTGTCCAAAGCCGATGCCATAAAATATTTTACCGAAAAGCAGGACCCCTACAAAATTGAACTGTTACAGGACCTGAAAGACGGGGAAATTACCTTTTACCAGCAGGGCAATTTTACCGACCTGTGCCGCGGGCCGCATATACCCAGCACTGGTTTAATTAAAGCAGTAAAGCTGCTGAACATTGCCGGCGCTTACTGGCGCGGCGATGAGCGCAACAAGCAGTTAACGCGCATTTATGGGGTTACATTCCCCAAGCAACAACAGTTAGATGATTACCTGAAACTGCTAGAGGAACGCAAAAAGCGCGACCACCGGGTGCTGGGCAAGGAGTTAGAGATATTTACGTTTGACGACGATGTAGGCCCCGGCCTGCCATTGTGGTTGCCCAAAGGCGCGGCCATTATTGAAAAGCTGGAAGCACTGGCCAAGAAGAACGAAGCCGAGCAGGGGTATGTGCGGGTAAAAACGCCGCATATTGCCAAAGAATCGATGTACCTGAAAAGCGGGCACCTGCCGTACTATGCCGATTCGATGTTTCCACCGATGGAACTGGACGGGGTGAAGTATTATTTGAAGGCGATGAACTGTCCGCACCACCACAAAATATTCGCGGCGCTGCCGAAATCGTACCGCGATTTGCCGATGCGCGTGGCCGAGTACGGTACCTGCTACCGCTATGAACAAAGCGGCGAATTGTTTGGGTTAATGCGGGTGCGCTCGCTGCAAATGAACGATGCGCATATTTACTGTACCAAGGCACAGTTTGAGGAAGAGTTTATGAAGGTGAACGACCTTTATGTAAAGTATTTCAAAATATTTGGCATAGAGAAATACTCGATGCGCTTTTCGAAACACGAGCCAAGCAAGCTGGGGCAGAAATACATTAACAATGCCGAACTGTGGAAGGAAACCGAAGATATGGTACGCAACGTGCTGGTAAAATCGGGTTTGCCTTTTGTAGAGGTATCGGATGAAGCGGCTTTTTACGGGCCGAAGATTGACATACAGGTGTGGAGCGCCATTGGCAAGGAGTTTACACTGGCCACTAACCAGGTTGATTTTGCCCAGGCCGAGCGCTTTGATTTGTGGTACACCAACGAGAACAACCAGAAAGAAAGGCCGATTATTATCCACCGTGCGCCGCTTTCGACACACGAGCGCTTTATTGGGTTTTTACTGGAACATTATGCGGGGAAATTCCCGGTATGGCTGGCGCCCGAGCAAATTGCCGTGCTGCCTATTTCAGATAAATTCCTGGACTATGGAAAATCGGTGCAGGCTGAACTGAAGAAAGCAGGCTTTGCCGTAACGCTGGATGAACGCCCCGAAAAAATTGGCAAAAAAATACGCGATACAGAATTGCGCAAGGTGCCGTATATGCTGGTGGTA
>DASZPC010000375.1:0-1845 GCA_035550455.1 Chitinophagales bacterium
GATATAGACCCGGAAATACGGGCCACTTACGATAAACTGGGGATCCCTATACAGGAACAGAAAGTTTTAGCAGGCGTGGCGGTTGATTATGTAATGGATAGCGAGAGCGTGATTACCACCTTCCGCGAAACGCTGAAAGAAAAAGGTATTATTTTCTGCTCTATTTCGGAAGCCATCAGGGAATATCCCGATTTGGTAAAGAAATACCTGGGGTCGGTGGTTCCCTCACGCGATAACTTTTATTCGGCGCTTAACAGCGCGGTATTCAGCGATGGGAGTTTTGTTTACATCCCCAAAGGGGTGCGTTGCCCTATGGAGCTTTCTACCTACTTCCGTATTAACGCCGAGAATACCGGCCAGTTTGAACGCACTTTAATTATAGCCGATGAAGGCAGCTACGTATCGTACCTGGAAGGGTGCACCGCCCCCATGCGCGATGAAAACCAGCTACACGCTGCGGTAGTTGAACTGGTGGCACATGCCAATGCCGAAATAAAGTATTCTACCGTGCAAAACTGGTACCCGGGTGATAAAGAAGGCAAAGGCGGTATATACAACTTTGTAACCAAGCGCGGCCTTTGCGAGGGCATTAATTCAAAAATAAGCTGGACACAGGTGGAGACCGGTAGCGCTATTACCTGGAAATACCCAAGTTGTATTTTAAAAGGCGATAATGCCATTGGCGAGTTTTACTCGGTAGCCGTAACCAATAACTACCAACAGGCCGATACCGGCACCAAAATGATACACATAGGTAAAAACACCCGTAGCCGGATTGTGAGCAAGGGTATTTCGGCGGGAAAAAGCAATAACTCGTACCGCGGGTTGGTGCAAATGCATAAAACCGCTAAAAACGCCTACAATTTTTCGCAGTGCGATAGTTTATTGATTGGCGATAAGTGCGGGGCACATACATTCCCCTACCTTGAAATAAAGAACCATAGCGCCAAAGTGGAACATGAGGCAACCACTTCAAAAATTGGCGAAGATTTGCTTTTCTATTGCAATCAGCGGGGCTTAAGTGATGAAGAAGCGGTGAATATGATTGTAAACGGCTATTGTAAAGAGGTTTTTCAGCACCTGCCTATGGAATTTGCGGTGGAGGCACAGAAGTTATTGAGTATTTCGCTGGAAGGAAGCGTAGGGTAATTTAAAACAAGACCAATAGCTGCTTATGATTTTCAGGATATACAGGGTTTATAAAACAGGGAAAACGCTTTACGAAAAGGTGTTGAAACCGGTATATGAAGAGTTGAGAAAAGATGCATACGCCAGCGATAATACAACACCTGTAAAAGTGAAGAAAGCCGACAAGTATAACCGGAAAAAAGGCGTAAAACCCAAAACTAAGGCAACTAAAAAAGTAAAACAAGGACAAGAATAAGTGATGTTATCAATAAAGAATTTAAACGTAGCCATTAATGGCAAACCAATACTGAAAGATTTTAACCTTGAAATAAAGGACGGCGAGGTGCATGCTATTATGGGGCCAAATGGCACCGGCAAATCTACATTAGCCTCAACCCTGGCAGGAAGGGAAGAATATGAAGTGCTTTCGGGCGAAGTGATTTTTAACGGCAAAAACCTGCTTGAAATGGAACCCGATGAGCGTGCGCGTGAAGGGGTTTTCCTGGCTTTTCAGTACCCGGTTGAAATTGCCGGGGTAAGTGTTACCAACTTTATGAAAGCCGCCGTAAATGCTAAACGCAAACATTATGGACTGGAGTCAGTGGATGCCAAAGATTTCCTGAAGCTGATGAAGGAGAAGATGGAACTGGTGGAAATAAAAAAGGAAATGACGAGCCGCTCGCTTAACGAAGGCTTTAGCGGTGGGGAAAAGAAGCG
>DASZPC010000376.1:0-3978 GCA_035550455.1 Chitinophagales bacterium
TAACCAAAAGGTGCATATTACCATTACTGGTACCCGCCCCACGGCGGTTGATGCCTGGAAAGTGTTGATAGCTGTGAAGGCTTATGATTTTAAGGAAGGCAGGCTTCAGTTTGAAATTTATGCCGATGACCTTACTGAGCAAAATGTAAAGTTTGACTGGAAGGACGACCGCCATTGCCTTATAACAATTACCCAACGGGAGGGTAAACCCCGCAGTTTTCAGCTAATTGCCGATTCGCAGCAGGTGCAACTGGGCGAAATTTAATTTTTAGTATAAATCCATGCCAGCCACAGCAACAAAAGCTGCACTGGCAGGCGTGCATATAAACCTGCGGCCGACATTTGCCAATCCTGATAGTGGAGGGCCATGTTGATATTGGCCGGAAATACCGCCACCAACAATGCAATTACCGCCCACGCCGCTATTTTGCGCGTAGCGGGGAATAATAAGCCCAGGCCACAAAGCATCTCCGCCACGCCGCTTATTTGTACCAGCAAAACAGGGTAGGGGAGGAAGCCCTCAATCATTTTTGTGTAAAAGGCCGGATGCCAAAAGTGGTTAATACCCGCCAACAGGTAGAACGCCGCCATTACATACAAGCAATAAAATTTAACGCTTTTGTTTTTTGTTGCCATGTTCAGGGTATTAGTGCATCCGGTCGCCGCGTACCTCTATGCGCTGCATTACACCGGCTTCGTATTCCAGCCATTCGTCCCAGCGGGCCATTACTTTATCTTTGCCGCCAAAGGTGCAGGCCATATCTAAAAACAAACGGTAATGCCCGGCCTCACTTATCATCAGGTTTTTATAAAACTGTTGCAGTTCATCATCGTCAATATTTTTCGATAACAGTTTGAACCTTTCGCAACTGCGGGCTTCAATAAGGGCGGCGAAAAGCAATTTTTCCACCAGTAAATCAAGCCTTGAGCCGCCTTTTTTTACAAACCTGCTTAGCTCGTTTACATATTCATCTTTACGCTGTTTGCCCAGTTTAAGGCCGCGTTTTTTTAGCTGGTCCAGCACCAGTTTAAAGTGGCCCCATTCCTCGCTTACTATTGGGGTTAAGGCATCCACCACCTCTTCGTATTCGGGGTAATTTTGTATGAGCGAAATAGAAGTGGAGGCTGCTTTCTGCTCGCAGTAGGCATGGTCGGTAAGTATTTCTTCAATGGATTTACCTGCCAGGTTAGCCCAGCGCGGGTCGGTAGGTAGTTTTAAGCCAAGCATTGGAACAAAGTTAATTCAATTTATGCTATACCTTTTTGGTGGCATGTAGCAGGTATGCTTTTATAAATTCGTCCAGTTCGCCATCGAGCACGGGTTGTATGTTCGATGTTTCAAAGCCCGAGCGGTTATCTTTTATCAGTTTGTAAGGGTGCAGCACATAGTTGCGTATTTGCGAGCCCCATTCAATTTTGCGCTTGGTGCCTTCAATTTTATCGCGCTGCTCGTTGCGTTTCTGTATTTCTATTTCGTATAGTTTCGATTTCAGCATTTGCAGCGCCCTGTCGCGGTTATCGTGCTGCGAGCGGGTTATCTGGCAGGTTACCACAATACCGGTTGGTATGTGTTTGAGGCGCACGGCCGTTTCCACCTTGTTTACATTTTGGCCACCTGCGCCGCTGCTGCGGAAGGTATCCCATTCCAGTTCGCTGGCGGGTATGTTTATTTCAATAGTATCATCGGCTAGTGGGTACACAAATACGGAGGCAAAGGAGGTTTGCCTTTTGCCCTGTGCATTAAAGGGCGAAATGCGCACCAGGCGGTGAACCCCGTTTTCGCCTTTCAGGTAACCGTACACAAAATCGCCATCAATTTCCAGTGTTACCGAACGTATGCCCGCCACATCATCATCGGTGCGTTCCACTTCGCTTATTTTGTAGCCGTGCTTTTCGGCCCACATTACATACATGCGCAATAACATGGAGGCCCAGTCGCAGCTTTCGGTGCCGCCTGCCCCGGCGTTTATTTCCAGCACGGCGCTTAGCTGGTCTTCATGGTCGGTAAGCGTAGAGCGGAACTCTAAATCATCGGCCATTTCTTCGGCCTTGTGGAAGGCCTCTTTCATGTCGGATTCGGTGGCTTCGCCTGCTTCGTAAAATTCGCGCATTACTGCGGCATCTTCGCAGGCTTTCCAGGCGCTTTCAAAGGCGTTTACCCATATTTTGTTAATCTTAATTTCCTTTAGCAGATCCTCGGCTTTTTTGGGATTGTTCCAAAAATCGGGGTGGGTGGTGGTGTATTCGTCCTGCTGGATTTTCAGTTTGCGGTCCTCAACGTCAAAGAAACCTCCTCAGCGCCTCTAAACGGCCCTTTATATCATTTATGTTATCGCTTGTCATATTGTTTATTAAGCGTGCGAAGATAATAAGCTGTGCTTAAAGCGCAATGGGAGGTGCGCCTGTTTTGGGGAAAAGACTTTACCCCCGCACCCTCTTGCCTGCCTGCGGCAGGCTTACTCCCGAAACGGGAGGACCGCTGCCCGAAATACGTTCAAGTTGTGACATTGTCCGGGGATTGTATTGGATGACTGCTGAAGCGGTTATAAGTTAGCTGTTTAGCAAAATATAAGAAGTGCGGGTTATTTTAATTCTCCATAATAAACAGCCGCAGCATGTTTAAAGCGGCATTTGAAAACACCCTGATGTTTTCGGTGCGGGAGGTGAAAAACTGAAACTTTTTAGCGAGCATTTTTTCTTTGCTGCCTACTGCAATCCAAACTGTGCCTACCGGTTTCTCTGCTGTGCCGCCATCGGGCCCGGCTATGCCGCTAACCGCAATGCCATAAGTGGCGCCGGTGGTATTAATTACACCAGTCAGCATTTCGCGCACACATTCTTCGCTAACAGCGCCCAAACTATTCAGTGTTTCGTTTTTTACGCCCAGCAGTTTCTCTTTTACATCGTACGAATAAGAAATAACCCCACCTTCAAAATATTTTGAACTGCCCGGCACGGAGGTAAACAGGTGCGATATGTAACCGCCGGTGCAGCTTTCGGCACAGGCTACGGTAGCGTTTTTTGCCAGGAGTATTTTACCCAAAAAGGCTTCGAGTTTTTCCTCGCCCTCGGCATAAACAAGATTGCCAAGCGCTGCTTTCATCTTCTGCATTTGGGCGGCAACGGCTTCTTTTAGACCGTTTTCGCTGCCCATAGCGGTAAGCCTTAAACGCAGTACCCCCAAATCGGGCAGGTAAGCCAGTTTTATGCCATCGGGCAATTGTTCTTCAAATTCTTTCAGCTTACTGGCTACCACCGACTCGCCAGCACCGGCTGTCATTAAGGTGGCATGTACTATTTTCGGAAATTCAAACTTCTCTTTTAATCGCGGTATTAGCTGGGTTTCGGTAATGTGTTTCATTTCGTGCGGAACACCGGGCATAGAAACAAATACTTTGCCTTCGTGCTCAAACCACATGCCCTGTGCCGTGCCGCGCATGTTGGGCAGCATGGTGCAGGCTTTGGGTATCATGGCCTGCGAGCGGTTCATTTCCAATACCTGCAACCCGCGCTTTTCAAATATCTGCTTCATTTTCTCCCACACTTCTTCGTTGAGCACCAGTTCGGTATTAAAATATCCCACCAGTGTTTTTTTGGTAATGTCGTCCTTGGTAGGGCCGAGGCCACCTGTGGTAATAATAAGCTGCGAGTTTTGCTTTGCGCGGTTAAGGGCGCTTATAATTTGGCTTTCGTCATCGCCGCAGGATATGATTTCGTAAATTTTTATGCCCAGTTCGTTAAACTTTTGGCCCAGCCAGGCGCTGTTGGTATCAACTATTTGCCCAATCAGTATTTCATCGCCTATGGTAATTACGGTAGCTTTCATTGCTGTGAGATATGGAGGCGCTAATGTAATGCGATTTGCGATGTACGATAATACCGCCTGTAATAAGGCAAATTACACATACCCAATGTGTAATTACACATTTTATGTGAAGTTATAGTATGGCAAAAATTTGGCTATTGGCCCCTGGCAGG
>DASZPC010000377.1:0-3558 GCA_035550455.1 Chitinophagales bacterium
TGCCGATAATTGAAATAAGCCACATACGGAAAGAATATATCATGGGTACGCAGCTAATTGCAGCGCTAAAAGACGTATCTATTTCCATTGAAAAGAACGAATACGTGGCCTTAATGGGCCCCTCTGGCTCGGGCAAGTCAACCCTGATGAACATATTGGGTTGCCTTGATACGCCTACCTCCGGTTCGTATAAGTTGAACAATACCGAGGTTTCGGAAATGACGGACGATGAACTGGCCCGGGTGCGTAACCGCGAAATTGGTTTCGTGTTCCAAACATTTAACCTGCTGCCACGCCTTAGTGCGCTGGAGAATGTGGCCCTGCCTTTGGTTTATGCTGGTATGAGCAACACGCAACGAAAGGAGCGGTCTGAGCAGGTAATGGAAATGGTGGGTCTTAAAGACCGTATGCATCACAAACCCAACGAACTTTCTGGCGGACAGCGCCAGCGGGTGGCTATTGCCAGGGCAGTGGTTAATAACCCCTCCATTATACTTGCCGATGAACCAACCGGTAACCTTGATACGAAAACATCTTACGAAATCATGGATATTTTCCAGGATATAAATAACAAAGGGAATACCGTGATACTGGTTACGCACGAGGAAGATATTGCCCTGCACGCAAGGCGTGTTTTGCGTTTGCGTGATGGGTTGATTGAAAGCGATATTTTGAATAAACAGGTACGGGAGCACGCCCACTAAGGTTAATTGTATGAAGATTTATACCAAAACCGGCGATATTGGCGATACTTCGCTTTTCGGGGGCAAGCGCGTATCAAAAAGCGAACTACGTATCGAAGCGTATGGCACGGTTGATGAACTGAATAGCTGGATGGGCCTTATTCGCGATGTGCAAACCAGCAGCAGCACCAAAGAACTTTTAAAACACGTCCAGGACCGTCTTTTTACCCTCGGTTCCACCCTTGCAGCCGACCCGGACAATGAAAAGCTGAAAACCCCAGACCTTAACGAGGAAGACATTGAAGAACTGGAGAAAGCTATTGACCGGATGGACGAGGAACTGGTTCCACTCAAAAACTTTGTGTTGCCAGGCGGGCATGTGTATGTAAGCTACTGCCATGTGGCCCGTACAGTTTGCCGCCGTGCTGAAAGGCTCTGTGTGGCGCTGCACAAGGCAAATGCCATACACCCGTTGATTATAAAATACCTGAACCGCCTTTCCGATTATCTTTTTACGCTCTCTCGCAAAATGGCCAAAGACCTCAACGCCGAAGAAATTTACTGGACACCACGAAAAAATAAATAGTAAAATGTCATTACGATTTCGATTCCTTTTTAATAAAAATCAGAGGAATCGAAAGAAGTAATCTTCAATTTTGTCTTTTTGAATTTGGAAATTCAAAGAAGGTCGTTTTCGTGGAAATAATCCTCTGGTTTTGCTGATGATTTTCATCGCAACCACAGCCATTTTTCAGAAGTTTCTCTTTGCTGCCAAAGCCGCTGTTATTTCCTCAATGTACCGATATACTGCACTAAATCATTCAACTGCTCGTCAGTTAAATTGCTGTTGCCGGGCATAGCGTTTTTACCATTTTTGATAATCTCTTTCTGCTGGTCCATGCTAAGCATGGTAACCGAAAGGTCTTTTGCGCCATTTAAGCCTGCTTTGCCATCAGCACCGTGGCAGGTGGCACAATTGCTTTGTTCAAACACCAGTTTACCGGCAGCAATAGGGTCGGCAGCAACAGCCGAGGTATCTACTTTACCACCGGCCATTTGTTTTTTGCTCATTTCAGCAAGGCCGTAAGCCGCAAAAAGCAATATAATAGCCAGGCTGGCCAATAGTTTGTTGCTACGCTTAAAGCCAATAATAGCCAGCGGTATCGAAGCAAATACACAAATCAGTTTCACCACCATCAGGCTGCCAAACGAGCCACCGGCATATAACATCCAGCCACCGGTTAATAAAAAGGCAAGGCTTACAATCATTTCCAATACCCGTGTAGCTTTACTGTAGCTGGCAAGGGCATCTTTTTTATCAAGCAAAAGCAGGGTCAGTTTAACCACATAATGCAATAGAAACAGGCTTACAATAATTCGGTGGGTGAGGAGGATTGATGAAAACATAATCGCTGGTTTATAACTCAAAAATATAAATGCTGGCGAACAAAACTAACTGGCTTTTAAAATGCCTTTCGTAAAGGACTATAAATACTCAATACTATATTTTAAATCGGCAAATTTCCGCACCATCGCACTTACACCGCAGTATTTCTCCTGCGAAAGGTTCACCGCCTTTTCCATTTTGTCTTTATCAGCGGGGTTTTTAAGCCTTATGCGGTAAACAAGGGTAACCGTTTGGTAGGTTTTGGGGTCGGTATCGGTTAAGTCGCCGGTTACATCAATATTAAACTCATCAAAATCAACCCGCATTTTTCTTAATATTTCCACTACATCAATAGCTGTGCAGCCTGCTAACGACGAAAGTATAAGCGCCTTTGGCCTTACACCCGTCGAGGCATTTTCATCTGTATTGGCATCAATACGGATGCTCTTCCCGTTTTGATGAACGTTAAACTTATCGTCAGCCAGCCATTGTAAATCTATTTTATGCGAAGCCATAATTGGTGGGTTTAAACAGGTGCTATAACATGATAATGGTTAATTAAGTTTTACAACGCCCCTTCTTTTATTTTATCAACTATTAGCGGGTCAAGCAGGGTGGTGGTGTCTCCCAAATTCGAGGTATCGCCTTCCGCAATTTTGCGCAGTATGCGGCGCATTATTTTCCCGCTCCGGGTTTTGGGCAGGCCTGGCACTACCTGTATTTTATCTGGCCTGGCAAAAGCGCCTATCTTTTCGCTTACAATACTGCGCACCTCTGTTCGTAGTTTCTCCACATCGGCAATACCATCTTTACAAATTACATAAGCATAAATGCCCTGTCCCTTAATATCGTGCGGGTAGCCCACCACGGCGGTCTCTATTACATCTTCATGCTCATCTACGGCATCTTCAATTTCACCGGTGCCTATCCGGTGGCCCGAAACGTTTATTACATCATCCACCCTGCCGGTTATGCGATAGTAGCCGTCTTCATCGCGGCGGCAGCCATCGCCGGTAAAATAATAACCGGGGTAGGTGGAGAAGTAAGTGTGTTTAAAGCGCTCATGGTCGCCATAAACCGTGCGTGCCATACCCGGCCATGGAAATTTAATGCACAAATTCCCCTCTACGCCATTGCCTTCAATCTCCTTTCCGGCTGCATCAAGCAATACTGTTTGTACGCCCGGTAGTGGCAGGGTGGCAAAAGATGGTTTAAGCGGCGTAACGGTGGCTATGGGCGAAATAAGCACTCCACCCGTTTCTGTTTGCCACCAGGTATCTACTATCGGGCATTTGCCCTTGCCTACATTTTTATCGTACCAGTGCCAGGCTTCTTCGTTAATTGGTTCGCCAACCGTGCCCAACACCCGCAGGCTGCTTAAATCTTTACGCTTAAATATATCATCACCATAAGTTTGCAGCGAACGTATGGCAGTAGGGGCGGTGTAAAAAATATTCACCTTGTGCTTATCCACTACATCCCAAAAAC
>DASZPC010000378.1:0-5100 GCA_035550455.1 Chitinophagales bacterium
TGTGTACAATAGGCAATGCGGCCTGCTCTAAAAAGTGCGATGATTTCAATAAAGGCGCTTTATAGTCAAGCGATTCGCCGGTGTACGAAATAAAGATGGTAGGAATGCAAAGGGTTTTGCCCTGGCCTATTTCCATAATAAAGGCTGGCGAACCGGGGTCCCATGCGGTATAACCGCGCGCCTCGAAAGTAGCGCGGATGCCGCCACTAGGGAAAGAAGAAGCATCGGGCTCCTGTTGTACTAATGCATCGCCGCTGAAAACCTCTACGGCCCCGCCATCTTTAGGCATAAAAAACATATCATGTTTTTCGGCTGTAAGGCCAGTAAGTGGCTGAAACCAGTGGGTATAGCTGGTGGCGCCTTTTTTCATAGCCCAGCTTTTCATACCGGCAGCTACAGCATCGGCTATTTCACGGCCTATTTTGGTGCCTGTTTTAATGGCGTTTTTAACCGCTTTATAAGCGTCGTCCGAAAGGTATTCGCGCATCGCAGCGTCAGTAAACACGTTCGATGCGTAATAGTCCGAAACCTTGGAACCCGCAATACGGGGTGATACAACTTCGCGGTTCACAACGGTTTGAACGGCGCTTTTACGTGAATTTTGCATAGCTATTTATTTATGGTTTTTGTTGTTTAAATGCCTGTTTCGAATACCTGCAAAGGGCTTAAAGTCATAGAAAAACTACTAGCGGTAAAAACAAAAAAATATGCTCCTTAAACAGGCTCTTTAGTGTGCCGCGCAAAAGTAAAATGATTAAATTGAAGAAAAAAGAAATTTTCGCCCATTTATGAACAATTTGGGCTTAAACAGGTGGAAAATGACGAAGTTTGGGTGGTAAGGGCTTTAAAAGGCCATAAATGTGGCTTTTTTTACCACAATAAGGCGTTTTAAGAAGAATGATAGGATATATTTATAAAATTACAATGTAAGTGAGGTAAGGGCAATTTGCCGGTACAATGCTACTTACCCGTACTTTCAGAACTGGGGTGTTTTTTAGCATAATCTTTAGCTTCCTTCAGTATGTCGTTATAAGTTTTGCCCTCAAAATTAGTTCCCATTATTTTCGAAATAACAATATAACCAGCAAGCATATCTTTATCCTCGTCACTTACGCTTTTGCTGGCAACAATTTCTTTCATGTCTTTGTCGAGTGTCTGCTCGTTGTATTTCTTATCAAGTGGGGTGCTGCAACTGTTTAGCGCCAGCACCGTGGCCAGCATTACAATACTCAGGATTTTTTTCATGGTTGGTTTTATTTTAAATTAAATATATCCTTGTTTGTTCTGTATTGCCTTCTTTAGTTTTCAACAACTTGTGTGATGCGAGGCCGATGGCCCGAACGTGTTTGTTTTAAAACAATTAGTAAATTTGAAAGAACCAAAACTAAAGGCCTATGGCTATCCGCTTTTTAAAATACGCTTCGGTTTACATAAGTGTGGGTATAATCCTGGCTTCGCTGGTGGCTGGTGGTAAATGGGTTTTTGTGGCCCCTATTTATGTTTTCGGAATGATACCCCTGCTTGAATTGATTTTGCCTTTTTCGGAAAAGAATATGACTAAGGCCGAGGAGGAGATTGCCAAGAAGGATATTAAATACGACATTGTTGTGTGGAGCGTGGTGCCCCTGCAATATGCCGTGTTGTTTTACTTTTTGAACCGCGTGAGCGATGGCACCCTTGCCGGGTGGGAAATTGCCGGTATGATTTTCACTTTTGGTATATCGTGCGGGGTGCTGGGTATAAATGTGGCGCACGAGCTGGGGCACCGTAATACCTGGTATGAGCAAACCATGTCGAAAATGTTGTTGCTAACCTCGCTTTATATGCACTTTTTTATAGAGCACAACCGGGGGCACCACAAAAATGTTTCTACCGATAACGATCCGGCCTCATCGCGCTATGGCGAAACTATTTATGCCTTTTTTATCCGTACGGTACGCGATAGCTGGTTTTCGGCCTGGCACTTAGAAGGCGAACGCCTTAAAAAGGCTAATCAATCTTTCTGGAGCTGGCATAACGACATGCTGGTTTATCAAATTATTCAAATTGGTTTTGTAGCGGCCATTGGCCTGGTATGGGGATGGAAGGTGATGTTATTTTTTGTGGCTTCGGCTACGGTTGGTTTTCTGTTGCTGGAAACGGTTAATTATATTGAACACTACGGCCTGCGCCGTAAAATGATAGATGGCGCTTATTACGAAAAGGTAATGCCCATCCATTCCTGGAATTCCGACCATCCCATTGGCCGTATTATGCTGTTTGAACTGACCCGCCATTCCGACCATCACTATATGGCTTCGCGCAAATACCAGGTGCTGCGGCATTTTGATGATAGCCCTCAAATGCCAACCGGTTACCCGGGCATGATGGTGCTGGCATTTTTCCCGCCATTGTGGTTTAACGTAATGCACAAGCAAATCAGTAAATACAAGGCTACCACACAGGGCGCTGCGCTGGCTTGAATGTGATAAAAAGACAAAATGATAATTTGACAATGTTAAAGGCCATGCAATAATTAATAAGCAATAATGAAAGCGGATTTGATAGAAAATAATGTAATTCTGAGCCGGACTATTGATTTTTCTTTATCTGTTATTAGTTATTGTGAGTTGCTTGAAAGCGAGAAAAAATACATCGTTGCAAGACAATTGCTAAGATCTGGGACTTTGATTGGTGCTAATTCGTTTGAGGCGCAGAATTGTGAGAGTAATGCAGATTTTATACATAAATTCAAGATAGCCGCTAAGGAAATTAATGAAACTCAATATTGGTTATTGTTGTGCAAAAGATCAGAAAATTACCCCGATTGCGAAGAACTCTTAAAAAAGGTTGAAGAAATTGATAGAATTGTAAACAAGATTATTTCAAGCGCAAAAAAGAAAAAACCGCTATCATATTTCCTTGCTTTATTTATGTTTTAGGTAGTTATCATTTCATCGATTTTTTTTGCATTTAACATAATTGCCATTTTTGTCATTTTATCACATTATCACATTTGCACTATGAATTATTTTAACGACAAGTTTTTTAAATTTTTCGATGGCTTAACTAAAAACAACAACAAAGAATGGTTTGAAAAGAACCGGCCCGTTTACGAAAACGAGGTAAAGAAACCTTTCAGGCAGTTAATGGAAGACCTTACTGTAAAGCTGTCCAAGGATCTGCCCGAGTTAAACCGCGATGTGGCAAAAGCGGTTTTCCGTATTAACCGCGACATCCGTTTTTCGAAAGATAAATCGCCCTATAAAAACCATGTGGCAGGGGTGCTTAGCCGCAAAGGGACTAAGGACGAAGATTATCCGGGGTTTTATGTGCACCTGGGCGCCGATGACCTGATGGTGGGCGGCGGAAAGTATTTTGTTAGTAAAGAGCACCTGGTTAAAATACGGCAGGAGATATACTATAACAATAAAGAGTTTAAAAAGCTGTTGAACGACAAAGCCTTTAAAGAAAAGTATAAAACACTTGATGGCGAAAAGAGCAAAATACTGGAGCCTGCTTATAAGGAGTTTGTAGCGGAGCAGCCACTTATTGCCAACAAGCAATTTTGGTACTGGGCCAAATTAAACCGAAAGGATGTAACCGGCGATAAACTTGATTCGCTGCTGATGTCTTATTTCAAGGCGGGGTTGAAAATGAACAGCTTTTTATGGGAAGCTGTAAACAGTTAACAGGTAGGAGCATATGAAACTTTTATTGGTTGTTGCCTCGTTAAAGGATATTGAGCCTGTATTAAGCCATTACCAGGCCCAGCCTGAGCAGAACCTGAAGCTATCCATTATACAGTCGTGTAAATTATTGCACCATGAGGTTGATTTGTTGGAAACCGGCTATGGTGTTTTTCAAACCACCTATAAGGTTACCAAAGCGCTTACAGCCCAAAAATACCACCTGGCATTAAAGTCGGGGTTCGGGAATGCTTATAAAATTGAAACGGCTATTGGAACTGTTTTGAATATTGTTAATGAGAAACCCGGCGATTACGGCATGCAGCTTGATGGCTGGAAGGATTTATATGATTTGGGTTTGCTTAACCCCGAAGCGGCGCCGCATACACGCGGAGGTTTTATTAATATGACGAATGCCTATATGGATGTTTTTTTGCCCTATAAAAAGGCTGTAGGCATTACGGTGAATGATTATGCAGCAGTTGATAAAATAGGTTTGCGGCGGGAAAAATACCGGGCCGACTGCGAAACCGGCGATGGAATGGGGTTTGTGTACCCCTGCCTTTACGAGCGCCAGACTTTTTACCACCTTTGTGCTATTGAAAGAAACCTGGTAAGTGGCGAAGAAAATTTTAATCTTGCTAAAGAAAGTATGAATAACTGCCTGATTGATTTAATTTCAAAACTATAAACAGCGAAGTATGATTGAAACTATTGGTAACACGCAACTACTGGAAACATACCGTGCCAATATGAAGGAAACGGATAAGGAATTCTATAAAATGATAAACAACTCATTTTATTTCAACGTGTACCTAATTACCACGCTGCCTATGGGTTTTATGGCCGGTTTAAAACTGAAAAGTATTACAGAAGAGGAGTGTAAAATTACAGTGCCTTACCGTTGGATGAACCAAAACCCTTTTAAATCAACATACTTTGCCGTGCTTTCAATGGCTGCCGAAATGAGCACCGGTATGCTGGCGCTACGCACTACCTATAAGGCAAACCCTTCTGTATCTATGTTGGTTACCCGTGTTGAATCTGAATTTGTGAAAAAGGCAACTGGTATTACCACCTTTACGTGTAGCCAGGGCCGAGAAATGATTGAAGCCGTTGAACGCGCTATACTTACCGGCGAGGGCCAAACATTCCTTTCTACCAGCGTTGGAACCTCACAAAACGGCGAAGTTGAATCGCGCTTTAATGTGCAATGGAGTTTTAAAGCCCGCCTGAAGTAATCCGGCAAACTATCTTATTGATTCAGGTGGTAACGTATTAACCTTTGCTCGGTATAGTTGGGGTTGCTTTCATAAAACTCCATGGTTTGGCTTACAATACCAACGCCTTTTGCATAGCGTATTTTCTTATATCTGGGGCTTGGATACGGCTGAGCTATGTTATATGTTTCTATAAAACTTAGCGTACTGAA
>DASZPC010000379.1:0-2572 GCA_035550455.1 Chitinophagales bacterium
TTGCCGTTCGATACATCCCCTGTCATGGTAACGGTACCGCTACCCCCGGTAATTTTATCGGTGGTTTTGCTAACCGTAAGGTTGGTTACCGTAATTTGAATACTGGTGGTAAAAGTGTAATGGTTGCGTACTTTAGAGGTATGTGTACCACTGCGGGTAAATGAACCATTAAATACATAAGGGCTTGAACTTAACCCGTCAAGTCCGGTTAAAGTCCAGTTACGCTGGCCCGAGTTGGTGGACGACATCCTCGGCGCATCAAAATCGCCGTTGTAAGTGCCGCTAAGGCTCAAAGTATTAGGTACATTGCCATTGCAGGTAAGCAGGTAAGCCCAGGTCCAGTTGTAGTTGGCATCTATTACACCGTTATAAGCTACAATAATTGTGGTATCCAATGGTACCCCGCAGCTAAGCGATGCAGTTGAAGCTGTGCTGCCTGTTTTATATACACCGGCACTATAGGTGTAAGCTGCGGCATCGGCCACCTGGTCGGCTAAGCCACCTGTGCTGCTGCTGGTGGCATAAGTTATGGCATCGGCAGCATCATCGGCAGTAAGGCTGTTATTCGATTCCTTTTTACAGGCTGGTAATAATACAATTGAAATAAAGGCTACAAGCAATAGCCTGGCGGTAGTGTTGAACGTTTTCATAATACAGTCGTTTTAGTTACATGAATAAATGCACAACCGTTGACCCCAAATTTAAAGCACCGTTTAATCCCTACACCGGCTTTTCAATCAATGCCCGTTTAACTTCAACGAAATGCAGCTTTGGTTGAAACCGCGCCGTATTTGGTTGAAAAACCCATTACCATCAGGTTTTAATCACCACTTTTGAAATGTTAATTTCAGGCTTCATGAAACCGGCCCGGCTTTTTAGCAATAATAACCCCGCCCTACATATTGCTATATGGATGGGCATTACAGCTATTACGGCCATGTTGTTAACCAGCATTATGGAGCCTGAATTTGCCGTAATACGCGCTATACTGCTTACCGGCATGTTAATTACCGTACACTATATCAATGCTTTTATTTTTAACCGTACTATACCACAGGGCAAAACAAACACCTACCTGCTGGCTGTGCTTGGCCTGCTTATAGTGCTTTCGCTTAGCCGCCTTCTGCTCGAATGGCTGGTTTTACCCAGCCAAACACAACCTCTTTTTTACCGCAACAACGCCTTCAGGCCGCTGCTATTCATATTTACCACAGTTATAGCCTGGTTTATTTCCACCATTGTACTTTATGCCATTTACCTTACCCGTAAAGAACAACAACTACTACAAGCCATTAACCAGCACCAACATGCCCGCCTGCAATACCTGCAATCGCATATCAACCCGCATTTTCTTTTCAACGCTTTAAACAATCTTTACTCGCAGGTAATTACCCGAAACGATAACGCCCCCGAAACGCTGTTAATGCTCACCAACCTGCTGCGTTACGCCGTATATCAAAAGCCCGAGGGAAGGGTTTCGGTTAATGAGGAAGCCACGCAAATTGATTTGCTTATCAAACTTTTTGCCCAGCGCCGTACCGAACCTTACAACATTGTATTTAAAAAAACCGGCAACACCGGTAGTATTGAACCAATGATATTGGTGCCACTGGCCGAAAATTGTTTAAAGCACTGCGATTTCGACCTGAACGAAAACGCGTATGTAAAAATGGGCCTTAATGCTAATGTAACCGGCATTACATTTGAAACCGAAAACACTTTTAATCCTGCACAGGTTAAAAATGCCGATGGCGGCGTGGGCCTGCAAAACATACGCGAGCGCCTGGAATTAATTTACGGAGATAAAGCAGATATTGAAGTAACACAGGAAAACAATATATTCAGGGTACGCCTACATATACAATGGAGCAACTAATAAACTGCATAGCTGTAGATGACGAAGAACATGCCCTGCGTATTATCGAAAATTTTGCGGCACAAACAGGCTTCCTGAATTTACAGGGCAGTTTCCGCAACCCTTTACAAGCCACTAAATGGCTAGAACAAAACGAGGCTTCACTAATCTTTCTTGATATTCAAATGCCGCAGCAGTCTGGTATGGATATGTTTAAAGCACTCAAAAAAAAACCGGTGGTGGTTTTTACCACTGCCTACAGTGATTTTGCCGCCGAAGCCTTTGATGTAGATGCTGCCGATTACCTGCTTAAACCTTTTGCGTATCAGCGTTTCCTGAGGGCTGCAAACAAGGCGCGCGATATTTTAAATGCCCTGATGGGACCTGCCTCGAACATGGAACCCGGTGCGGCGGATAATTTCATTACAGTAAAATCAGAAGGCAAACTGGTAAAAATACCTTTCAGCGAAATTATTTATGCCGAAGCCTACCAGGAGTACATTAAGCTTTTTACCCCCGGTAAATTATATATTGTTTACGAGCGCATGAAAAACCTGGAGGCACTGTTGCCAACCGAAATGTTTATGCGGGTACACCGCTCCTACATTGTATCGCTGGCCAATATCAAATCCATAGCCGGGAACCTGCTGGAAGTAGCAGGCCACCATATTCCCGTAAGCCGAGATTTAAAAGATGAAATACTAAAGCGGGTGTTTT
>DASZPC010000380.1:0-2304 GCA_035550455.1 Chitinophagales bacterium
AGGGGTTCGAACTCCAGGTTACCGTTAAGTTGGCTGTGTTCAAATCATTGGCGCCCACTTTAAAGCGGAACATCTCGTTCCTGCCTTCAGGGCTGCCGCAGGCATCAACCAATACGCTTTCAACCTGTGCACAACTTTGTGCCTGTATATTGGCTACAAAGCCAATAAATACAAAAAATAAAAGATAAATCTTCTTCATGGGCGCAATAGTAGAGTTTTAATGTTATGGGATTATTTACCATGGGTTAAGAGGGGTTGCAAAAAACCATGCTCAAAACCTGTGTATCCGGGGCGAAAAATATGGAATTTTACACCAATGGCAAGCCTTCAAATTTAACATTGCCATCGCATTGCTTTATTATTTTTACCGCAATGGCACAGCGTTTACTTTTTTCACTCCTGTTTTTTGTATCAACCGTTAGCTATACCACCGCCCAAAGCAGCGGAACAGCTATTAGCGGGCATGTAACTGCCCGGGGCAGAAACCTGGAAGCCGCAAGCGTTTCGTTAAGTAAAACACAGCTAAGTACATTAACCGACAGCCTCGGCAATTTCAGGCTCAATAATGTGCCCCCGGGCAAATACACCCTGCGCATCAGTTATATAGGCTACGAAAACTTTGAAAACGGGATAAATATGCAAACTGCGGCCCCTTTGGTAATAAATGCCATGCTTAAACCGCTGGTTTCGGATATGGACGAAATTGTAGTTACCGGAGATTTAACCGAGGCAACACGTGCCAAAAGCATTACCCCCATTGATGTTTACTCAACGACTTTTTTGCAACGCAGCCCTGTAACCAACGTTTTTGATGCTATGGCTTATGCCAAAGGCATATACTCGGATATAGACCAGGGGATTTCTAACACTACCGATATAAATGTAAACGGGCTTGAAGGCAACTATACCATGTTTTTAATTGATGGGGTTCCTGCTTTAAACAATCTTGCCGGGCTATACGCGCTCACGGCCTTTCCAATAAGTATTGTCGATAAAATTGAGGTGGAAAAAGGCGCTTCGTCCACACTGTATGGTTCCGATGCCATTGCCGGTGTGGTGAACATAAAAACCAAAGACCCTGCCGAGGCGCCGTGCCTTGCTATTAATGCTACTTCCCTTTCAAAATTGGAAAGCGAGGCAGGCCTCTCGGCTGCTTTTAAACTTAAAAAGGCCAGTACCCTGCTATCGGTTAGTGGCGAAGCTGCCGATTACCGTTGGGACATAAACCACGATGGTTTTATTGATGCGCCCCTGGTAAACCGGGCTAACTTTTATAATAAATGGAGTTTTGACCGGGCCAATAAACGCACTGCCATTATTTATGCCCGCTACCTTTTTGAAGACCGCTTTACCGGCCAGGCAGATGCCCCGGGCCGCATTACCGGAAGCCTTGACTATTACACCCAATGGATACGCACCCACCAATGGCAGGCCGGGTTCCAGTATCAATTGCCCGTTCGTGAAAAATTTATGTGGCTAACCGATTACAGCGAACATTACCAGCAGGCCTGGTTCGATACCAGCCACTATGTGGGCAATCAACGAAACCTGTTTACACAACTTACATGGAGCAAAACCATAGCCCAGAAACACGAAATGCTGGCGGGCGTTTCGTACCGGTTGCGGTATTATCATGATAACACCGGCCTTTCGGATGTTGCCCTTACCGGCGCCAGCAATTTTTGCCATATTGCCGGTATATTTTTTGAAGACCGTATTACGGTAAACAACCAAAACCAGGTATCGGCAGGCCTGCGTTTTGATTACAATAACCTAAGCGGGCCTATTGCCGTTCCGCGCATAAACTACCGTTGGAATTCTACCGATGAAAAAAATATCATCAGGCTGGGCGCCGGAACAGGCTACCGGGTTCCGAACCTGCTGAACGAAGGTTTTGGGGTGCTACAGGGTTCGCGCCAGGTTTCAGTGCCGGAAAAACTTAAAACCGAATATGCCACCAGCCTCGACATGAATTATTCGCGCCGCATTTTATTTAACGCGGGCGCTTTAAGCCTTGAAACAGGCATTTTCGGCACTTACCTTGTAAATTTTGTTGAACCTGATTACGATACCGACCCAAGCCTTGTAATTTACAAAAACCACCAGGGCGGCGGCACCTTCGGGGCTAACTTTAGTGCAGATTTTGCTTTCCGCTTTCCGTTAAAACTGGGTGTAAACTGCACGTATAATTTTGTATTTGAACTGGACCATGAAGATGACGGCGACCTAGAGTTTGAAGAACCAACCCACTCGCCCCCTTTTATGGCCAATTATTATTTGGCTTACACTTTTAATAAAGCAATG
>DASZPC010000381.1:0-5296 GCA_035550455.1 Chitinophagales bacterium
GGTATATAAGGCGCGAAACACGGCTTTGCACATAAACAGCCTGTTTAATACGATGGCTCATATAAAACCAGTAGTTGAAAAGTGCGCTCCAGCAAAAAGCGGTGCCAAAGGTGTAATAGGAAAGGTATGGCATGGTGGGGATTTTGCCCCGTAAAAGTAATGTGTTTGGCGGTTACTTTCTTATAAACTGCTGGTGGCAGCGGGTGTTTTTGTTTTCCATTTATCATGCAATTTGGGGCGCCATGCGCGGAAATTAAACCCAAGGCCAGCCAAAAATTTTAACTCGTCTAAACGGTCGGGAACCGGCAAGTCGCTGAAAGTTTGCCCGTAAACGTATTGCACTTTTACAAAAAAATTGAAGAGCCAACCTACGTAGTAAGCACAGCCAACTGAGGCCGATACTAACGGGGCAGCGGCAAAAGGTGCTTTTACAAGCTGGCCGTTGGCGTCTTTATACTCGCCGCGCACAAGCCCCACGCCGGGGGTAAAGCCGATAAAAGGATCCCAATGGGATGGTTTTAAAAAATGGTAGTTTACCCCTGTAAACAAAGCATGGTTGGCTTTAATGCCTGTTTCGTCGGGGTGGGTTAAATCAAACGATGCCCACAAGGCGCCGGTTAGCTCCACCCGGTCCTCCACAAAAACACCCAGGTCGCCATCAACATAAGCTGAAACCTGTTTTTGTTTCAATAAATAACCGGGCGCCAGGTCGCCCTGAAATTTTATACAGCCCCTGCGCTCTTCCCAAATATCTTGTGCATTGGTTTTAAAAGCCATTAGCACAAGCAGGCACAGTGCCAGGCCCTGGAAAAACTGCCAGTAATATTTTATAATGCTTTTACTTTTTTCTGTTTGGGTTTCCATAATTGGGCTATTTTATAATTAGCACTAAGGCTTATCAGCAGGTGGCCTTCCCATCCTGCATTTTTATGGGTTACAATTTCCATGGAGCCGTCCGGGTCTTCTTCGGCATCTACTTCTTTACCAAGATGTATCATGTATTGGGCGCAAAGCGAAATATCGAATTTAGGGGTTATGTTGTAATGGCAGCCAAACCCCGCTTGTACCGCTGCTGTTACACGAGAGCCAAGCGCCCCACCGGGCCCGTTTATTTTTATCCGTGCAAGGTCGAAGCAATGCCCCGCCACCACATAGGGTGTAAATTTGCGGGTAAAACCGCGCGGGTTAATTATGTAGTACATTACGCTCCAGCCAATATGGTAATCAGTTCGGTGTGCTTTGTTTAAAATGCTGGAGGTTAGTATATCGCCAAACCATTCAGTATTAACTCTGTCTATAATCTGTAGGCGTACATGTGCGCCAGCACCATAGCCAAAGCCATGTGGGTCGCCATCGCTAAACAGGCTGAATGTGTTGCGCACGCCAAATGAGAAGTTGCCTCCCTGCGGGGCATAATCCTGTGCTTTTAGCGGGGCAAATGCGCAAAGCACTAATAAAGGCACCAGCAGCCGTTGGATAATAATCATAGTGATAGGTTTAGGTAATGCAGGGCTATAAGGCTTGCGGGATTTTAGTTTTAACGTAAGCGCGGCTAAAATATGTACATCCCCGACAATTAATATTTGGGGTTTAATTGTTTTTTCGTGAAACTGAGTAAAATCAGGTATGCTGATAAAATATCAAATTGGCCTGTGTCAGGCTTTATTAAACCGGCTACTTACCACAAGTTCTTTGCTACCGGATGTGTACACATAAAACCCTTCGCCGGTTTTAGCGCCCAGGTAACCGGCGGTAACCATGTTTACCAAAAGCGGACAGGGGGCATATTTGGGGTTGCCGAACCCATCATGCAGTACCCGTAGAATGGCCAGGCAAACATCAAGCCCTATAAAATCGGCCAGTTGCAGCGGGCCCATGGGGTGAGACATGCCCAACTTCATTACCGTGTCAATTTCTTCCACGCCAGCCACACCTTCGTACAAGGTATAAACAGCTTCATTAATCATAGGTAGTAAAATCTTGTTGGCTACAAAGCCCGGGTAATCGTTTACTTCCACCGGAACCTTTCCCAGCTTTTGCGAAAGGCCCATTACTGCTTCCAGTGTTTCGTTGCTGGTGGCATAGCCGCGTATAACCTCTACCAGTTTCATTACCGGCACAGGGTTCATAAAGTGCATACCTATTACCCTGTCGGCGCGCTTTGTAGCAGCACCAATTTTAGTAATAGAGATGGAAGAAGTATTTGATGCCAGTATAGTTTCGGGTTTGCAAAGTTCATCTAACTGCCTAAATATTTTCAGCTTTATTTCTGCATTTTCTGTAGCGGCTTCCACCACAAGGTCGGCATCTTTACAGGCATCCAGCCCGTTAAAAGTATTCAGGTTTTTAATTGTGGCGTTTTTACTTTCTTCGGTTATGCTGCCTTTGGCAACCATCCGGTCCAGGTTTTTTGAAATGGTAGCTATGGCTTTTTTCAACGCCTCATCCGATACATCCACCAGCCTTACACTATATCCATTCATGGCAAATACGTGGGCTATGCCGTTGCCCATGGTGCCAGCGCCTATTACTGCAATGTTTTTCATGCTTATTCTTTAACCAGTTTTTTGGTAATGCGGTAACCGTTATTGGTGGTCAATGTTACAAAATAATTGCCCGTTGAAAGTGTTTTGAGTTTTATATCGGCAGTGGTTTGCTGGGGCATAATTTTTATTTCGTAAATTTTTCTGCCACTTAAATCAAATAGCCCGCATTTGGCAAAAGTACCGGCTGCAAAAACCAGCGTGGTTGTTTCGGCTGCGGGGTTGGGGAACATTTTAAAACCGGCGCCATTTTGCACGGAAGGTATGGCCGTTTCAACCGGGCAACTTACAAAGGTGTTGGTATCAACCGGGTATTGCGAGTTGTAAATGGCCAGCGTATACATGCCCTTGCGGATGTTGTAAATAGCAGCAGTTCCTGTTTTATCGCTTGCGCTGTTGCCAATGTTGATGGTAAAAGAGTCGGCTAAGGCCCAATCGCTGTCTTCATTGGCACGGTACATAACCACCAGGCTGTCTTCGCTGTTGCTTATAAAGCTTGAATCTAAATAGGCGTTGGTATTTCCGTTATAAGTAAAGGTGGCCGAAGCATTAAAGGTTGAATCAAAGGTTCCGTCAATGGTCCAATAGCGCCGGTTGTTTAAATGCAGGGAAGGAATTGGGTGGAACATAGGCTCAGCAGGTAGCCAGCTTTGTTCCACACGCACAATAGCTGAATCGGGTACGTTGTTTACCTTTACATTCAATAAGGCAGTGTTGTAAATATAGGTACCTGTATCGACTATTACTTTCCATTCATCGGTTATGGCGTCCTGTAAATGCCTGTCATAATCTAATGCAATATAAACGGGTGTAAAATTGCTGAATGTATGTTCATGGTAGGAGCATTGTCCGCTTACATTAACCACTTCATCGAAACGGTTGCGGTTGGCATCGAAATAAGAAACCACTACCGGAACATTGTTGTAGAAATGGTCGGCATGGCTTAACCTTTGGCGTATAAACACTTCGGCTTTAACTTCGCTGTTACCCAGAGGTTGTATGATAGTTTTTTCAATAGAAAAATGTGTAAAGCCGGGGCTTAGTACCCAATCGTTGAAATAATCAGTAAGGTTAATATTCGAACACTGGCTTAAAAATGTGCTGAGAATAGTAATGCTGCCGTTGTTGCCGCTGTATAGCGAAAGATAGTTTTTAAGACAATGGAAAAACAACGAATCGCCCATGTAGTAACGCAGGGTATGCATCATATCGGCGCCCTTGTAATAAACGGTTTGGCTATAGGTTTGACCGGAGGGAACATTGCCCACCGGCATCCAAGCTTTATCGTCGTTCGCCACCTGCTGCAATACAAAAAGGTGGTTGCTGTCAATGCCGCTGCGGTAGCGGTATTCGCCATAGCAGTATTCTTCAAATAATTTTTGATTATAAACAGCCCAGCCTTCGTTCAGCCACATTTCTTCGGCCTTATCGCAGGTTACCAAATCGCCGAACCAGTGGTGGCTCAATTCATGCGCCATGGTTTCCTCACATTCATCGGGTATAAGGGTAAGGTAATACTCCATAAAACTGATGTTTGTGGCGTGTTCCATAGCCCCTGCCGTAAACGGAACAATGCAATAACCAACACGGTTCCATTGGTAAGGCCCCCACAGGTTTTCAAGAATATGAAACGCATTATGAAGGTGCCTGAAATTGTATGCAAGGCTGGCCGTATCTGTAGCACGTGCCGCTAACAAAACAGGCAGGGTGCCGTTGGCTGCATGAACGGTATCGCTTAACGTTTGGTAATCAGAAACAGCTACCGATGCAAGGTAAGATGGAATATTGCGGCTTAGTTTCCAATGCCAGATAATAGAATTAGTGCCGGTTATGGAGTCGAGCAGCAGGCCGTTGCAAAAAGCTTTTTGGGTGTTTTTAGTGGTAACGAAGTATTCGTAATAGCTGCGGGTTTCAAAATTATCGAAACAGGGTAACCACACGCGGCCATAGCAATGGGGGTCGGCTAAAAAACTTACCCCGATATTAAAGGCATAAAGGCCGTTCCAGTAAAAACCGCCAAAGTCGCCCGACATTTGTATGGGGTGGCCATGGTAAAATATGCGCAGCGTTGCTGAGTCGTTAATGTTAAGCGGCGTTGCAAAACCGATGTCGAGCAAAGAATCGTTATAAAAAAACTGGCTTGAAGTGCCATTTACCTGCACAGAGTCAACAGTAAGTTTAAGCAGGTCAAGATGAATGCCATGCACATTAGCCATTTTTGCTTTTATGCCAATAGTAGCATCGGCATACAATACCTTAGTGCTGAAGTTTGTAAAATCAAGGCGTAGCAAATAGGAGTGTACATCCAGTGTATCGCCGCGAAGGTCATCAGCAAAAGTGCTTAACCCAAGCAATAGCCCAAAGGCCAGTAATGTTGCTTTCAATTTCATGTTTAGCTGCGGGGCACATTATCCTAATGCATCAATTGCATTTTTAAGTTTGGCTTTTAAAGCATCCGAAATGCTAACCAGTGGCAAACGCAGGTGGCTTTGGCAAATGCCTAATACTTCCAAAGCATATTTTACGCCACCGGGGTTGCCTTCGGCAAAAAGCATGTCGGTAATATCATTTAATTCATAATGCAATTTACGGGCATTTTCGTAGTCATCTTTTAAAGCATGGCGTACCATTTCAGAAAAAGTATTGGGGAATGCCTGCCCTACTACCGAAATAACACCATCAAAACCATAGGCCATTAAGCCGAGGGTAATGTTATCATCGCCCGATACCACCAAAAAATCTTTAGGGCGGTT
>DASZPC010000382.1:0-4613 GCA_035550455.1 Chitinophagales bacterium
AAACCCCCATAAATCTACAATAGGATTTCCCGATACCGAATCAAGGTAATTCCTGCGTGCAACACTTTGCTCATGTTCAATTGAGTCGCGCAACTTTACCTGGTCGGCAGCGGTAGCCCCGGTAAGCACAGGCATTTTAACCTGCTGCTCAGCGTACGAGTCGGCTTTATTTTCAACGTTACGGGCCAGAAAAGTAAATGAGAGTTGGAAAAGGCAGGCGATAATCAGTGTTATGGTAAAGAACCTGATAACTCCTCTGAGATTTTGCATTGTAAAACTATTTAAGGTCTAAAAAGGAAGCGCAAATATATAAGAATAGTGAGAAAAAGAAAGGTAATGTAATAAGCCTGTAAAACAGGGCCTAAGGCCGGGGATGGGCCTTAAAAAAAGCCCATATAGCCGTACTGGCGTTTAAATTATGGCTGGCCCTGCCAATAATAGCTACCGGCAGGTATTGGGGGCCGCCGGGCCAGGTATGGCCGCCACCATTAACTATATAGCTAATTACCACTGTATTAGCCTGCCCGGCATTGTAAACAGATTTAATAATAGTAGTGCCATCGTGGTTAATGTCCTGAATGGTATCTACTATTGGGGCCCTATTACATTTATCGCGCCCCACCCATTGCTTTACCAGTTGCTGGTGAGAAAGGATATAACTGTTTGGCAAACGCCTTACCGAGCCCCCGTTGACAGATACCAGGGGGTCGTCAGTTCCATGTATTAACATAATTGAAACCGGGGTACTGCCGCAATGGTTATCAATTGCGGTATCAACTGTAGCAGAAACTGCGGCCACAGCCGCTACTTTATCCTGTAACTGGCAGGCAATTTTCATGGTCATAAAACCGCCGTTTGAAAAACCCGTTACATAAACCCTTTTCTTATCTATATGGTAGCTGGCAACCAGCGTATCAATTAAGTTACTGATAAAAGCTACATCATCAATATTTTCATTCCTGCCCCGGCCGTCGTTCCATGCCCGGTGTATGCCATCGGGATAGGCCACAATAAAGTTTTCGCTTTCAGCAACAGCATCAAAGCCTGTTAAACGCTCCATGCTTTGGCCAGTTCCTTCTAAACCATGAAGCGCTATTACCAGGGCCGGTTTTAAACCGGGATTGTAAGCTGAGGGCAGAACAAGCAGGTAATTACGCAAGCGGCCACCGCTAATGAGATTTTTAAACTGCCTGTTGCCTCCTTTGGCAACATTGCAATTCAAAAGATAACAGGTACAAAAAAACAGCACTAAGGCCTTTTTCATACCAGTAAAGTTGGTTATTTTTTGTAGCTAATTACTTGTTAACAACAAATTTCCGTACGGTTCGCTTAGCCACCTGGTTAAGTTGCAACAGGTAAACCCCGTTGGGTAATGCAGACAGGTCAACCTGGGTTTCGGGGGCGGTAACAGGCATTGTTAAAAGCGTTTTACCCAATATATCTTCAACAACAATTGAAGTGCCGGTGGTATAGGCTGCAAAATGCACAGTTATTTCATTTTTTGCTGGGTTAGGGAACAAACTGAAAGAGTTGGTGGCCTGCGTATTATTAATGCCTGTAGCCTGTTCAACAGTAGCGGCCGCAGTAGAAAAGCAGCCCTGGGCATCGGTAACGGTAACTGTATAATCGCCGGGGGCAAGTCCCGTTGCGGTTTGGGTAACAGCCCCGCTGCTCCAACTGTAATTATAAGGCGAAGAGCCGCCGCTAACATCAACAGTGGCCGTACCATTATTATTACCTGAAGCTGTAACATTGGTTGAAACCGACAGTGCATAAGGCTGGTTTACCACCACATCGATAACAGTAGTGCAGCTATTGCCATCGGTTACCGTAAGGGAGTAGTCGCCTGCTGCAACATCTGAAATAGCATCGGTTGTAGAGCCTGTATTCCAGTTGTAAAGATAACCGCTGCCCGAGCCGCCTGTTACACTAACATTTGCCCCACCTGTTGCCGAGGTGCAACCGGTAGCATCAACAGTAGTGGCATCTACCATAATTTGCGGTAGCGATGAAACTGTTACCGTAGTAACAGCCTTACAGTTTTTAGTATCGGTAACGGTAACGGTATACTCGCCATTAGTAAGATGTATAGCACTGGCACTGCTGGCGCCGCTGCTCCAATGATAACTATAAGACGGCGTACCGCCGGAGGCAGTAATGGCAGCCGAGCCATCGGTACTACCGTAGCAGGTTGCATTGCCAACTGTATCAACCGCAACGGTTACTTTAGGGTTTACGGTAATAACTATATCCACCGAATTCCTGAAACCAACGCTATCAATTGTAACGGTATATGTAGTAGTGGCAGTTGGCGTTGCGAATGTATAAGCACAGGTTGAACAGGCAAGGCCTGTAGTGGGGGTCCAGCTATAAGTAGCCCCTTCGTACCCTGTTGCGGTAAGCAAGGTAGATTCGCCTGAACAAAGCGTATTAGTTTGTGCAGAAGCGGTGAGGTCGGCTTTAAGTGGCTGAATGCCAATAAGCGCGCCCTCGCTTAAGTTAAAATTATACCCACCGCCTGTTAATGAAGAAACGGCGAAATACCCATCGGAAGCACCGCTCCAGCCCCAGTTCATGTGTACCAGGTTATTGGCATCGTAGCCATCGCAAACCCAGCTATGGCCACCGGCAGTGCGGTCGTAACCCTCATATTGAATGGGGCGGCCAGCATCTAATTCTGATTCAAGAAGCGTTAGCCAGCCCGAAGAGTCGTAATTAGATTCATAAACACCGCGCAAAGTGTGGGGGTCGTAATTAAAGTATGTTTTAAAGGCTTTTTCAGCACTTTGGCCTCCCCATGATTCAGAAACCTGTACCGCTGCGCCGCTTCCTCCCTGATTTTCGTCGCCATAATCCATAGCAACGCTAACACCACAATGATACATAAGGGTAGCTACGGCAGTGTTGCCCCCTGTAAGTTGCAATGGCATTTGCGACCATAAGTAGGTAGCGCCTTCAAAGTCGGCTGATTGGGTGCCATAGCCCGAAGCATTGTACGAATATGACCCTGTACCGTGCAAAGGAAAACTCCAGAATTTCATAATTTGCGCCATAGCGGTTGCTACGCATCCTGTTACACAGCGCTGATTATCGGAACTATTATAAGGACAAAGGGCATTATAATAAGGAGCTTGGTCCCAGCGGGTTTTTATAAGCGGGGCTACTGCACCACTTTTTTCAATACCTGGGTTGCGGCCTTGGCGGTAAGCGTTCCACAAATTGCTGATACGCGCAGTAGCAGGAACCTGTAATTGAATGGCTTTGTAAATACGTTCAGCCGCATGGTTCATCCAAATAACCAACCCGGTTTTAGTTACATCGGGACGGAAATTAGATTCGGTGCTATAGCCAATAACCGGTTGCGCAATGTCATCGGCTGCAACAATAACAAAACCAGTTTGCGGCTGCATATCAAATACATAATAATCAACTGTATTATCCGCCTCGGTACGGGTGTATTTAAGAACCGGGGTTAAAGTGGTATGTTCAGAAACACCCGGGGCATTAAGTTTAAAGAAATTTACTGCTACTGTTTGGGCAGTTTCAACAGTTACCTTATTGGCAAAAAGGCCAGCGCCTGAAGAAACGAACAGAATAAACAGGAAGAGGATAGCTTTTTTCATGTTTTTAAATCTTCGTGGATTGTCCATCAATAATGATGTAAAGATACAAAATCCTGATTTTATAGCACGAATTAGCCCACACAAACGGTGAACAATAGATACCATAAAATAAGAAGCCAATAATTTAACCGCCAATTTGCCGTAATGGTTCGCTATACCATGTATAAAGCCGCGTCTTACTTCATGTATTCGTGCATTTGGCTGGGGCTAAGGCGTACCCCATCTTTATAAGCTACAATAAACACACCTGTATAGCCGTGGCTGGTGGCCTGGTCCAGCACTTTTTTTGCCCCGGCATATGTTTTGGAGCTACCAGCAAAATAGCGGACGATGCCGTTGTCAAGTGTTTCCGTGCTTAACTCTCCAAATATTTTGGTGGCTTTATCGCCTTCCGATTGTTTTACTGCGCCTTTCAAAGCAAATAGCTGCACTTTGAATACAACTCCTGATGAAGTATTAGTTGTAGCTTCAGGCCTTGAGGGTGGCTGTGCGGGCTTTTCAGCAACCTCCGTTTTAGGTTCAGGTTTCTTTTCCACGGGTTTCTCAGTAACTACCGGTTTGGGTTCCGGCTTCTTTTCAGCAGGTTTCTCGGTAACAGCAGGTTTGGGCTCGGGTTTCTTTTCAATTGGCTTTTCCGTAGGTTCCGGTTTTGGTTCCGGTGTCTTCTCCTCCGGTTTTTCGGTAACTACAGGTTTAGGCTCAGGCTTCTTTTCTTCTACCTTGGGGGCAGTGGTTTCCACCGGCTTTTCAGGCTCCTTTTTAGGTGGGGCATTGGTAGTTGTAGATGCTGGTTTTTCTGAAGTTTCCGGTTGCTTTACCGGCGGAGGGTTGTTTTCAACAGCAGGTTTGGAAGACGGAACAGGCTCAGTCTTTTTAGTTACAGACGCCACCCCCCCACTATTGGAGCTTTCCACAGGTGGGCGGGCTACAATTTTATTACTTGAAGGGGCTATTCCACCGCCACTTGAGTTTTCAATAGGCTTACGGATA
>DASZPC010000383.1:0-4212 GCA_035550455.1 Chitinophagales bacterium
GAATTATGTTCGTTTAACCTCCGTTCAATACTATCGGTATGACCAACATAATACTTATTGAGCACCGGGGAGTATATAATGTAAACAAAAAACAAGGTGTGTGAATGGTAGCGGGGGGGAGCTCGAATCCCCGACCTTCCCGATTATAAATCGGGACGCTCTAACCAGTTGAACCGTTGATAACAGACTCAATATATTTTCGGCTTTTCTTTCCTTTAATCTCCAATTCGCGCCGGACAGCTTCTGCCCTGCTGCTAAATGCTTCTGTATGCTTTAAATACCATGGTTTTCCTGACCGGGTAAATCTGGTTTGACCAGAATTATGTTCGTTTAACCTCCGTTCAATACTATCGGTATGACCAACATAATACTTATTGAGCACCGGGGAGTATATAATGTAAACAAAAAACAAGGTGTGTGAATGGTAGCGGGGGGGGAGCTCGAATCCCCGACCTCAGCATTATGAGTGCTGCGCTCTAACCAGCTGAGCTACCCCGCCATTTGGAGGCGCAAATATATTCGATTCATTGAAGTTTAAAAACCCAATATTTTGAGCCATAAAGATACCCGGAAAGTAATGCCTATTTACCTGCCTTATAGCGTATTACTTCAGCTTTTTCGATTGTGATTAGCCCGCCTGATTTTGATTCCTCAAAAAAATGCTCCACGGTTTGTGTAAAGGCGCGGATTTTATCTTCGGTGTCAACAATTTCAATTATCAAAGGCATATCGGAAGAAATATCGAATAGCTTAGCGGTATGCACCCGGCTATTGGCCCCAAAGCCCATTACACCGCGTGTAACCGTAGCCCCGGCAAGGCCCTGCCTTTTAGCCTCATAAACTATGGTTTCGTATAAAGGCTGCTGACCGTGTTTATCGTTTTCGCCAATGAAAATACGGAGCAGCTTAGCGTTGGGGTTGTTTTCCATAATCAGATGAGTTTAAAAATGGTGATGGCAAGGAAAGTTGCCAATAAACCCAAAATAAGGCTGGCGGCCACATAAGCAAAAGCATAACCTATTTGCCCACCGCGCATTAATGCAATTGTTTCATTACTGAAAGAGGAGAAAGTGGTAAAGCCCCCGCAAACACCGGTTACCAGAAACAAACGCCAATCGGTACTTACCATGCCTTTTTCGCTGAGGGCAAATAAAGCGCCTATTAGAAAACAACCAATAATGTTTACGCTAAGCGTACCAAAAGGAAAGGAAGAAAGCATTTTATCCTGTATAAGCACCGAGAGCAGGTAGCGGCCTACACTGCCAATAAAACCACCGGTACCTATAAGAAGTAAAATGCGCATATTCATAAATATTACAAAGGTATATTCCCATGTTTCTTCATCGGTAATTTAACAGCCTTATTCTCAGTCATTTTAAATGCGCGGATAAGTTTGGCGCGGGTTTGTGCCGGTTCAATTACCTCGTCAACAAAACCACGTGCGGCGGCTTTGTAAGGATGGGCAAAGTTTTCGGCGTAGCTATCCATTACCTCTTTCAGTTTGGCCTCGGGGTCGGGCGCAGCATTAATTTCCTTCCGGAAAATAATTTCAGCGGCCCCCTTCGCCCCCACTACGGCAATTTCGGCATTGGGCCAGGCGTAATTCATATCAGCGCCAATGTGCTTGCTGTTCATTACATCGTAAGCGCCGCCATAAGCCTTGCGTACGATTACTGTAATTTTAGGTACGGTGGCCTCGCTAAAGGCATACAACAGTTTGGCGCCATTGGCAATAATACCGTGCCACTCCTGGTCGGTGCCGGGCAAAAAGCCGGGAACATCTACAAGGGTAAGCAGCGGAATATTGAAGCAATCGCAGAAACGCACAAAACGTGCCCCTTTTTTACTGCTGTTAATATCCAGCACACCGGCCAGCACAGCAGGCTGGTTAGCCACCACCCCAATGCTGCGGCCTGCAATTCGTGCAAAACCCACTACAATATTTTCGGCATAGTCGCGGTGTACTTCCATAAACGAGCCGGCATCCACTAGCTCGGTGATAATATCGCGTATATCGTAAGGCTGATTAGGATTTGCCGGAATAACCGTGTTCAGTTTTTCGCGGTGTTCGTTGCCTTCATCGTAGTTATAAACGGGCGCTTGCTCGTCGCAGTTTTGCGGCATGTAGCCAAGCAACTGCTTAATGGAATTTATACACTCCAACTCGTTAGGATAGGTAAAATGCGTAACGCCCGATTTAGTGGCATGTGCCTGTGCACCGCCCAATTCCTCGCTGGTAACATCCTCGTGCGTAACGGTTTTTACCACATTGGGGCCTGTAACAAACATATACGAGGTGTGCTCCACCATCATAATAAAATCGGTAATAGCAGGCGAATAAACCGCCCCACCGGCACAAGGGCCCAGGATGGCAGAAATTTGTGGCACCACGCCGCTGGCAACGGTATTGCGGTAAAAAATATCGGCATAACCGCCCAGGGAAACCACCCCTTCCTGAATGCGCGCTCCGCCTGAATCATTCAACCCAATAACCGGGGCTCCGTTTTTCATGGCGAGGTCCATTATTTTACAAATTTTCTCCGCATGGGTTTCGGAAAGTGAACCGCCGAACACGGTAAAATCCTGCGAGAAAACATATACAATACGCCCATTGACAGTGCCATAGCCGGTAACCACGCCATCGCCGGGATAAATTTCTTTATCAATGCCAAAATCGCGGCCCCGGTGTTCTACCAACATGCCAATTTCTTCAAAGCTGCCGGGGTCGAGCAGTAAATCAATGCGCTCGCGGGCAGTTAGTTTACCCTTTTTATGTTGGTCGTCAATACGCTTTTGGCCGCCGCCAAGCAGGGCCAGTTGTTGCTTTTGATTAAGTTTTTCGAGTTGGTGTTTCATAGTTGCAAAATTCAGCCTCACCCTTCCCTCTCCAAAGGAGAGGGTTTAAAATATGCCGCCATCAAAGGCATCAGGAAGAGGCTATCGTATTATTTCATTAAACGTAATTCCGTATTGTTTTAAGTCCGCTAATATAGGGTTATAAATTTCAGGATATTTAGGCATAAGCACCCCTTTTTTGCTAATGGCGCCGTTGAGCAGCATTTTGGTAACCATAGCCACCGGTAGCCCCACTGTTTTTGCCATAGCGGTATGCTCTTCGTTATCGCCGGTGCAAACCAATGAAGATTGTATTTTTTTCTTTTCGGCCCCCAACCGGTATTCAATTTCGTGTACCATTACCACCATATCTTTATCGCCGGGCTGCAATCTCCATTTTTCTTCCAGTATTTGCTGTATGAACACAGCAGGGTTAATTTTACCGCCTTTTATAGCTGCCAACTTGTCGAAAAGCCCGAGCTGAATGAGCAGCCTATATGTTTCGTTGCTTTTATCAATGGCCAGCAACTTTAATATTTCATCTTCCTGCCGGAGTAGTGAAGCAGTATCTACCACCTCTTCGCGGGTTAGCCCCAGTTTTACCAGGCAGTTCCATCCTTTACAAAAAGGGGGAACACGCAAAGTACCGCGGTACATAGTTTCAATATCATCCAGCCCGTATTCTGAAATATATTTCAGCGAATCGCGGTTAGGGTAGCTTTCAAAATTGCCGTGCCCCTCTACAGTTATCATTTCAGCCGAGGCAAACAGTTCTTCATACTTCAGTTCGCACATTTGCCCATTCAAGCGGTATTTAATACCACCGGCCCCCTGCCCTGCCAGCACCACATTGCGGGGGTTCCAGGTAAATTTATAATGCCATAAGTTAGTATCGCTTTCAGGCGCAATTAAGCCGCCGCAGTGCGATTTAAACGAGGTAACCTTTGCCCCCTTTTCTTTCAGCGCATCAATAATTTGCAGGGCGCTCATGTGGTCAATGCCCGGGTCGAGGCCCATTTCGTTCATAAACACCAAACCTGCGCTTTCAACTTCTGCATGCAGCGCTTTCATTTCGGGCGAGATATACGATGGTGTAACCAAGTGCTTTTTCAACGCCACGCACATTTTTGCTATTTGCCAATGAAAAGCGGCGGGCAGCATGGAAATAACCACATTGGCAGTGCTAAGTAAGGTTTCGGTAGCCGATTGGTCGGCTAGGTTAATAGCCAAAGCCTGCGTACCTGCCCTACCCTTTGTTTTGGCCAGTGCCAGTTGCTGGCTTACATCGGCTACCGTTACCTGCCATTGCTGCTGTGCGGCATGTTCTGCCAAATAATCAATAAGGTAGATAGAAGATTTGCCAGCACCGAGTATAAG
>DASZPC010000384.1:0-1991 GCA_035550455.1 Chitinophagales bacterium
GAAAAGCGCCCGTTTTAATGGCGAATTGCAGTTTGAAAAAGCAAAGGAAATTGCAGAAGCAACAAATCAGGAACCTGTAACCGGCGAAATTGATTACGAGTTGATGTTTGTAAACTTTTCCGATGTTACCTGCGACCCTAAATTTACCAACGGTATAGTCAATGCCCAAACAGGCAAAGCCGCGCTTGGCCTCGCTTTTTTTACCGGTACAATGGTTGATGGCCCGGGCATGCACATGGCAGTGGCCTTTATGGTGCGCAGGCTTATCCGTGGCATGAAGTGGTTGGAAAAAACACGTGCAAAATTTGCCAAAGACCACTACAAAAAAGTAATTGAGCGTAAATACCGGGCACATGGTAAAAAAGATATTTTAGTTGAAACCAATGCCCGCCGTATTCTGGGTACCAGTAAAATAGACAGGCTGTTTGTTCCCGGTTGGGCTGACCCGGCTATTGCTACTTTTAAGTATTTCTATAAAAAAGTGGGTGAAAACCAAAAGCCCTGGACACCTAAAATATTACCTATTCAGCTTTTTGTAATTGGCGAAGTGGCGCTGGCCGCCTTTTCTTTTGAAATTACCACTATTGCGGGTAAGCGTTTGCGCAAATCGTTGGAAGAAGTGCTTTCAAAGCGAGGGGTTAAACGTGTTATCCTTTGCCCTTATGCCAACGGCTACTCGGGTTATATGACTACTTATGAAGAATACCAGGCGCAGATTTATGAAGGCGGGCATACCGTATTTGGTGAATGGAGTTTAGCGGCCCTGCAAACAAAATTCGATATACTGGCCAACGAAATGCTGAAACCCAAAGAGGAGCGCAAATTTGCCCACGATGCTATTCCGCCCGATTTTACAGAGGAAGAACTCAATCATTTCCCTTTCTATAAGCGTGCCTGGTATATACGCCAGGAACTAATCCGCGCCCGTAAAATGGAGCGCAAGGGCATGGTGTATAATGATTAAATGGTACTTTGTTGTGAAGCCCTATATTACAGTTGAAATCTGTAATTTTTATGGAGACAAAGTTTACCTCTGCCAGCCCGAAAATTGCCTTTAGCGACTCAGGTGCTTCTGACATTGCCTTGTTGATGATGCCGGGATGGTGTGCTAACCGCACGGCATTTGAGCCAGTTACTCCTTTACTTAGTAAGCATTACCGTGTACTTAGTATGGATTGGCGCTCGCATGGCGGGTCGGAGATTTTTGATGGCGATTTTGGGAGCGATCAATTGCTGGAAGATGCATTGGCCGTAATAAGCAATAGTGGTGCTTCTAAAATTATTCCGGTGGCTACGGCACATGCGGGATGGATAGCAATAAAGCTACGCGAGAAATTAAAGAAGGCTGTGTCTAAAATTATATTGATAGACTGGATGGTGTTTGATGCACCGCCACCATTTTTAGAGGGATTAAAGGCGATGCAACAACCCAACATGGTTGAAATTATAAGAGAAATGATTTTTGAAACATGGCTAAAAGGGGTTGATGACAAGCGCATTATAGGCTTTGTAAGAGGTGAAATGGCTTCTTACAACCGGGAAATGTGGATGCGCGCTGCGCGGGAAATTCTAAACGCTTTTGCTGAAAATGGTACACCACTAAAAGCTATTAGCGGTTTTTCAGAGAAGCCCGAGGTGTTACATATTTATGGGCAGCCACCTGACCCGGATTATCTTGAGGCACAAATTAACTTTTCCAAACTAAACACATGGTTTAGCGTTTATAAGCTAAATACGCAAAGCCATTTCCCGACCCTGGAAAATCCAGAAGAGGTTAGCCAACAGATACTGCATTTTTTAAAGAACTGATTATATCCCGCTTTGCAGCAACACAGAAAGTATTTCTAGTTACCTGAATACTGGTCTTTATATTTATAGTCTTTTCCTTTAAAAAAGATGTAATGAAGGCCAACCATTAGCCCACCACGAAAGTTATAACTCTTTTGATAGGACACATCGTTTTTACTGTACCAATCAAGGCTGCGGAGTAC
>DASZPC010000385.1:0-2544 GCA_035550455.1 Chitinophagales bacterium
GGGTCCCGTCAAATTGTTTAAAACAAGCCGCGCTTTTAGTGGTTTTTATTAACCAGGCGTGGGTTATGAATTAATGCTGTAATTGCCTAATTCACTTATATTCGCGCCCCGATGGAAAACGTACGTAATTTCTGCATTATAGCCCATATTGACCATGGCAAATCGACCTTAGCCGACAGGCTGATTGAAACCACCAAGGCTATTAGTGAGCGCAACATGATGGACACTGTGCTGGATAGCATGGACCTTGAGCGCGAACGGGGCATTACCATAAAGAGCCACGCCATACAGATGGATTTTGTACGCGATGGTAAAAAATATGTGCTTAACCTGATTGATACACCCGGGCATGTGGATTTTAGCTACGAGGTGTCGCGCTCGCTGGCGGCCTGCGAAGGGGCGCTGCTGCTGGTAGATGCCTCGCAGGGTATACAGGCCCAAACTATATCGAACCTTTACCTGGCGCTGGACCAGGGGCTTACCATAATACCTATTGTAAACAAGGTGGATATGGATGGCGCTAACCCCGAGTTAGTGGAGGAGCAAATGATGCAACTGGTAGGTTGCGAACGCAGTGAAATAATACGCGCCAGTGGCCGAACAGGGATAGGCGTGGACAAGATTTTTGATGCCATTATTGAAAAAATACCTGCCCCTAAGGGCAACCCCGACGCCCCTTTGCGTGCGTTGATATTCGACTCGATGTTTAACTCGTTCCGTGGGGTGATTGCCTACTTTAGGGTGATTGACGGGGTGATGAAAAAAGGCGATAAAATTAAGTTTGTAAATACGGGCGGCAGCTATATTGCCGATGAGGTGGGTTGCCTGCGGTTTGACCTTGAGCCACATGAAGCGGTAAAAACCGGCGATGTAGGCTATGTAATAACGGGGATTAAAAACGCCAAGGAAATTAAGGTGGGCGACACCATTACCCTTGCCGAAAACCCCTGCAAGGAAAGCATACATGGCTTTGAAGATGTGAAGCCTATGGTATTTGCCGGCATATATCCTATAGATAATGATGATTTTGCTGACCTGCGCGACTCGCTGGAGAAATTGCAGTTGAACGATGCCTCGCTGGTATTTGAGCCGGAAACATCCATAGCCCTGGGCTTTGGTTTCAGGTGTGGGTTCCTTGGCCTGTTGCACCTGGAAATTGTTCAGGAGCGTTTGGAGCGGGAGTATGACATGAACATACTTACCACCGTGCCACAGGTAAGCTACAATGCCTACCTGAGCAACGGCGATAGCCTGGTAATACACAACCCTGCCGATATGCCCGATGTAACCCGCATTGACCATATTGACGAGCCATACATTAAGGCGCAGGTGATTACCAAGCCAGAGTATATAGGCAGTATAATGACCCTGTGCATGGATAAGCGCGGTATTTTGATAAACCAGCACTACCTTACCGAAGACCGGGTAGAATTGATTTTTGAAATGCCGCTGGCCGAAATTGTATTTGATTTTTACGACAGGCTTAAATCTATTTCGCGGGGGTATGCTTCCTTTGATTACCACCCGATAGAATACCGCCCCGGCGATTTGGTAAAACTGGATATACTTTTGAATGGTGAGCAGGTAGATGCTTTTTCGAGCATGATACACCGCAGTAAGGCCGAAGATTTTGGCCGCCGCATGTGCGAAAAGCTGAAAGAAATAATACCGCGCCAAATGTTTATGATACCTATACAGGCGGCTATCGGCTCAAAAATTATTGCGCGCGAAAGCATTTCGGCGATGCGGAAGGATGTAACAGCCAAGTGTTATGGCGGCGATATTTCGCGTAAACGAAAGTTGCTGGAGAAACAGAAAAAAGGCAAGAAAAAGATGCGCCAGTTTGGTAAAGTGGAAGTGCCGCAGGAAGCATTTATTGCCGTACTAAAATTAAACGATTAGGCCCTCCTTACCGTCTTATTACAGGCCGTTAACAAATGACAAAATTATGACGCCGCCAGTGCGGTTTTACCGGTATTTTGTATTAATTTTATAAAACTATATTTGCGGACTTAAAATAAGAAAATGAGAAAAATTTATGCTGTATTAATTGTGGCCATGATGTTTGGCAATCAGTGGGTTTCGGCCCAGTGTTCGCAATGTACACCAGTATTCAGTACATGCCCTCCTGCAGGTGGTTTATGCGGCCACCTGGATACAGCTTACGCTAACCATGCTTACGATAAGGTAATTAACTTTTATATGCCTAAAGTGCTTACCGACCCTTCTATTCTTTCACAGTGTTCATGTAATGAAGTGCATTTAAGGCATATTACCGTAACAGGAGTAAGTGGCTTGCCTACAGGTGTGGGCTATTCACTTTCGCACAGTAACGGCTATTACGATGTGTCTAACGGCGACAGCCTTGGCTGTTCGCACTTTTGCGGCACGCCGCTGGTGGCAGGCCTTTACCCGGTAACCGTTTATTTGAGTGCCGATGTAACTGCTATTGGTACCCCGATTGGCAATGTTGACCAAAACAACGTGGCACAACATTATATGGATACCCTGCTGGTATTACCTGATACCACAGCCGGCGTATCA
>DASZPC010000386.1:0-1790 GCA_035550455.1 Chitinophagales bacterium
GGAGGGTTTTCGGGCGGCCAGCTACCAGCGTTACCAGGGGCTTAAACTGCAAAAGCGTTTCGATGCCAACAGCTATTATATTTTAAGCAAGGCCATGGATTCGCATAACACCGGCAGGGGCCGGGGAGGTGTTTCAGTTGCGCTTGATAAAATAAAAGCTAAAACGCTGGTGGTGGGTATTACACAGGACATTTTGTTCCCCCCGTTAGAGCAAAGGTTTTTGGCTGAAAGCATACCGGGTGCGGTGTACAACGAAATTGATTCGCCTTATGGGCACGATGGTTTTTTAATTGAAACAAAACAGATAACTGAACTGTTGAGAAAAGAACTTTTTATATGAGCAAGAAATTAAAAATCGGGTTATTCGGCTTTGGCGTGGTGGGCCAGGGCCTTTATGATGTATTGCACAAAACCAAAGGGCTTAATGCTGAAGTGGTGCGTATATGCGTAAAGCATAAAGATAAACCCCGCCCCATAGCAAGCAGTTTCTTTACATTTAATAAGGAGGATATACTGAACGATGAATCGCTGGATGTGGTGGTGGAACTGATTGATAATGCCGATGAGGCATTTGAAATTGTTTCAACGGCTTTACGCAAAGGCAAGGCGGTAGTTTCGGCCAACAAGAAAATGATTGCCGAGCATTTACAGGAGCTGTATGAACTGCAACAGCAGTTTAATGCCCCGTTTTTATATGAAGCCTCGGCCTGTGGCAGTATTCCCATCATCAGGAACCTGGAAGAGTATTACGATAATGATTTGCTCGATTCGCTGGAGGGCATTTGCAATGGCACCACCAATTATATTTTAACCAAAACATCGGAAGAAGGGTTGAGTTATCAGGCGGCGCTTCAACAGGCGCAGCAGTTGGGCTTTGCTGAAAGTAACCCCACGCTGGATGTAAAAGGGTTCGATGCAAAGTTTAAATTAACCATCCTGTTAAACCACACATTTGGCCTGTTTGTAAAACCTGAACAGATTTTCAATTTCGGCATACAGAATTTATCGGTAGCAGATTCTACCTATGCCCGCGAGAAAGGCTTTAAAATAAAACTGATTGCCCATACTTATCGCACCGATGGCAAAGTGGTGGCCTATGTAATTCCGAAGTTTATAAAGCCACATGATTTGTTTTTTGATGTGCGCAACGAGTTTAACGCCGTGCAGTTAGGCGCTGCTTTTTCCGACAAGCAATTCTTTTTAGGCAAGGGGGCGGGCAGCCACCCCACCGGCTCGGCAGTGCTTTCAGATATAGCCGCTTTGAGTTATCAGTACCGGTATGAATACAAAAAGGTAAACCAAAACAGCGGCACCCCGTTCAGTAACGACCACGACCTGAATTTATACGTACGCTACGTAAACGAAGCTGTGCTTGATGAACTGGAAGTGCATGATATAACCCAGCGGTTTTGGAGCCCCGAAACCAAATACGTAATTGGCAAGGTGAAACTTTCGAAATTAATTGCAGCCAACCTGAACGACAGGGTGGATGTGTTTATCAGCAAGATTGAATAATCCTGTTGCTGTTACTGTAAGGTGTACCTAAAGCCTATAAAGCCTTTTATGCCTTCCACAGTTGAGTAGGCATATTCTGTATCGAACCGATAGTTACTGGGGTTATCAATATTAGTATGCCTGTTAAATGGGTCGAAGGGGCGGAGTATTGGGTCTTTTTGTACGAAATTCAACAGGTTTTTAACCCCTGCAAACAATTCAACCCCTTTGGTAAATGATTTCGTTATTTGAAAATTCATGATCGAAAACCAGGGCGAGCTTTCAGGTCGGTAATC
>DASZPC010000387.1:0-1539 GCA_035550455.1 Chitinophagales bacterium
ACCCCTGTTCATCAATCACCTCGGCGGTAAGGTCCGGTCGGTTATAATAACCCTTCATAATATTTGGGCCTTTGGCCAGTATTTCGCCGTCCTCAGCAATTTGTATGGTTACGTTGGGTATAGGCAGGCCCACGGTGCCTATTACACGTCCGTTGTCATCAACCCGGTTGGCGCAAAGTACTGGCGATGTTTCCGTTAACCCATAGCCTTCAATTACAATAACACCGGCTGCCGAAAACAATTTTATTAACCGAGGCTGCATGGGGGCCGCCCCGGTTACAATAAAATGCACCCGCCCGCCAAGTGCTTCCAGCCATTTGCTGAAAACAAGTTTCCGGGCTATGCTTAGTTTTAAATTATACCACCAGCCCATATCTTTCCCTATCTCGTATTTCAGGCCAAGGTCAATACTCCAGAAAAACAGTTTGCGCTTAAACCCGGTTAAAGCGTTGCCGCGCTCCATTATTCTTTCGTACACCTTTTCAAGCAGGCGGGGTACAGTGGTAAAACAATAAGGCTGAACTTCTTTCAAATTTTCAGCTATGGTTTCAAGGTTTTCAGCATAGTGTATATGAATTCCTTTCGATAGGTAGGAGTAAAATACAATCCGCTCAAAACTGTGGCATAAGGGCAAAAAGCTCAAAGACTTTTCCCCTTCCAGAAAAGGGGTTACCTCTTTTACGCTGTGTATATTGCTTACCATGTTTTTATGGGTAAGCATTACCCCTTTGGGGTTACCGGTGGTGCCCGAAGTATAAATAATAGTGGCAAGGTCGTCCTCGCTTACAGCATCTTTGCGTTTTTGTATTTCAGTGGCATCCACCTGTGTTGGCAGCGAATCCATAAAATGGGTTGCCCCTTCAATTTTATCAAAGGTGTAAATACCTTTTAACGTGGCCACCCTGCCTAGTAGGGGCATCACTTTGGCGTATATCGTGGCATCGCCTACAAAAGCATATTTTATGCCGGCATCGTTAAAAATAAATTCGTAGTCTTTTTCCGAAATGGTTGGGTACATAGGCACATCCACCACGCCAAGTTGTAATGCCCCCAAATCGGCAAAATTCCACTCGGGCCGGTTAGCGGCAATAATGGCAATTTTATCATCGCGTTGCAGGCCCAGGTTTATGTATAGCTGGCTTGTGCGGTTGGCAATTTCCTGTAATTCGCCAAAGGTGTATGTTTTCCAGTTTTTGCTGCCGTTGCTGATAACTTTGGATGACAGGAAGGGCCTTGCAGGGTTGTTGTTTATCTGCTTGGTTAAAAAGTCGAAGAGGCGTTTAATTTCCATAGTTATGATAGGTGTTTGTGTATCTGAAAGATAAGTATTCCTATTTAATCAATTTGCTTATAGCCTTAAACTCATCGGTACCGGCTTTATCCAGCAGCATAAATAATATCATTTCTACCGATGTAATAAACGCGCCGGCCTGGCGCATCCTTTCCAGCGCTAGTTGTTTATTGGCTGCTGTGCGCGATGAAACTGCATCGGCCACCACATGCACCTCATAACCTTGTTGCAGGGCTTCCAGCGCAGTT
>DASZPC010000388.1:0-2099 GCA_035550455.1 Chitinophagales bacterium
TTCTTACGGCAAAGTTCAGGCCGAATGCGGCAGTAAATGTGGATGTGCCCATTGCGCGTTCGGAAAAGACTTTTAAAAATGCTTTGACCATATTGGTTGACCAAAAGGGCCGCAGCTTTGTGTCGCTTAACGAAACCAAAGTGCGCTACGCCATGCTGGAACAACTGACCGAGAAATACGGCGATAAATACCCCGGGCTGGCCAAGCTTACGGAAAAGCAGAAAAATGTTTTTGCACTGGACGATACCTGGGGCACCCCTATTGAAGATATGGGCCGAGTGCTGAACATGAATGGAAGGGAATTTGGCGACTACCAGCAAAAAGAAATGCCGGGCATACCTTACGATAGTATCCACAACCAGCTTGGCGATTGGGTACAGGCCGCCCGCTATGCGGCGCAGGAGGTAGGCGATGGCAGTATTAAAATTGCTATAAAAGGCGACAAAAACACCACTAACAGGTATGTAAAGGAAATAGTGAAAACGCTAACGGAGAGGGATATACATACCTTTTTATTGATTACCAGCCTTTCGGGCCCCGAAAATGGCGGCGACCAGGCTAATGCAGGCGGTGCTGCTGCACCGGCTGCGGGTGGAGAGAAAACCAATTAATAATTTTTAAAAAAGGGCTACAATGGCAGATATAGATACCTCGGGAGGCGGGGGGCATGGCAAACACGGCGGCGGTGTCCGCTCGAAAAAGATGTCTACCCGCGTTGACCTTACCCCAATGGTGGACCTGGCGTTTTTGCTTATATCCTTCTTCATGCTTACTACAACCTTGAATAAACCCAAGGCTATGCAGTTGAACATGCCTAAAAAGACAGATAAACAGGATGATAAGCAGGACGTAGCCGATTGCCAGGTTTTGAACGTACTACTGGATACGCTTGACCACGTATGGTATTACGAAGGCCTGCAGGTGGCGGGTTTAAAACAAACCACCTATGGCGAAAACGGCATACGCCGCGAAATAATGCACATGATTAAAAGCGTGCCGCAAAACCAGGAGTGCTTAACCCACGAAGGCAAGCCACGCGAAGCTATTGTGCTGATTAAAATGCTGCCGGGCAGCAGGTATAAGAATATGGTGGATATACTGGACGAAATGGATATTACGGGCTGTAAGATATACGCCATACAAGACCCCGACCCGATAGAGGTGGAAGCGATTGCCAACGGCGGCAATGCCAAACCGATAGAGGAGCATGTGAAAGAAGTGAAACCCAGTTAATTTGTGGAATTTTGAAAAAGGGGCATCAATAATTTAAACAGGAAAAAATTAAGCCAGGAACTGATAAAAACAGGAAAAAAGCATGGCAGTAAATAATTATTTCAGTTGGACCATGGACGATATCGTTTTCGATAATCGTAACAAAGACTATGGCGCCTACGAATTACGGAAAATAAGCAGAAGGTATGTGCAGATTGGCTTGATAGCTGCGGTTATCGGGTTTGTGTTGTTCATCCTACTTTCGCAAATAGACTGGTCGTTTTTAAACAAGCACCAGGAAGAGGCCACTGTGGAAACAACGGTTACACTGGCAGAACCTCCGCCATTAAACCCTAACCAGCCGCCACCACCGCCACCACCACCGCCGCCGCCGCCGGTAAGGCCAACCATCAGGTTTGTGGAAATGGTGGTGAAGAAAAAGGAAGAAGTAAGGGAAGACGAGCCGCCTCCGGAAGTACCGAAGGACGACAAAGCCGAAATTTCGACCAAAACACAGGAGGGCGACCCTAATGCCAAGGCTACTATTGAAGAACCGGTAGTAACCGAAGCCCCGGTGGTTGAGCAGCCCAAAGTGTTTACGTTTGTGGAGCAGCAGCCGGCTTTTCCGGGCGGCGATGCAGCACTGATACAGTTTTTGCAAAAGAACATTTCGTACCCACAAATGGAGCGCGACAACGATATACAGGGCAAGGTGCTAATACGCTTTGTGGTAATGGAAGACGGCTCGGTATCGGATGTGCAGGTGGTACGCGGTGTTAGCTCGGGTTTAGATAAGGAAGCGGTACGCGTGGTTAAGTTGCTACCTAAGTTTACACCGGGCAAGCAGCAGGGCAAGCCGGTAAGGGTTTACTTTAACCTGCCGGTTG
>DASZPC010000389.1:0-5856 GCA_035550455.1 Chitinophagales bacterium
CTGTTAAAATGGGGCCAATGGGCACGCCAATTTCATCTAAAATCATTAGCACCCCCATTATCCATATCAGGATGTAGCTGGTCCAGGTAAAAATGCGGATAAGGGTGTCTTCCCTTTTTTTCTCGGCCTGTTTTGAAGTAAAACGGTCGGGCACTACGGCAATACGTACTATTTTGGCAATAAACCTGCCCGACACCTTATGCACTATTATAAGGCCAATAATTGTGAAAACGATTTTAACCCCATGCGTTAAAACCCATGGCAATAATTTCTTAGCCCATTCGGCAAAAACCTGTTCCATGATAAATTTATTTAAACATTAAAAAAATGCACGCAGTGCGAGGGATGGATGAACAACCTTTAGTTGAAGTGTGCAAATTTACCAAATATCCCGCTAATACAGGCGTATAACTTACCGGTTTAATTCTTTTTACAAAAAATGGTTTATAAAAAAAACAGTTTTGATAAAGGCGGATTACCATAATAGCACACCATGTTATTGGGTGCAATTTTTTACATTTGAACAAGCACGCAAATTTCAGAGATGGAGAATATTCTTGACAATTTTAAGCTGAACCGGGAAAAGGAAGACTATGAAAACATTATAGCCAGTATAGACCGCGGCGTTGTTTTCAGGGGCACCAACCTTTGGGTACTCATCTTTGCCATATTTGTGGCCTCGCTGGGGCTAAACGTAAACTCTACAGCAGTGATTATTGGCGCCATGCTTATATCGCCGCTAATGGGGCCAATTATGGGGCTTGGGCTGGCCATGGCTATTAACGACCTTGCGCTACTGCGTAAAGCATGGTTTAATTATGCCTTTGCCTTTGGTGTAAGCCTTGCCGCTTCAACATTATATTTCCTTCTATCGCCTATAAATGCCGCCCACTCGGAAATACTGGCCCGCACCTCGCCAAACATTTATGATGTACTAATAGCTTTTTTTGGGGGGCTGGCGGGTATTGTTGCCACCAGCAGCAAGCAAAAAGGGAACGTAATACCGGGCGTAGCCATAGCCACTGCCTTAATGCCCCCAATATGCACAGCGGGTTATGGACTTGCCACCGGGCAGTTCAGCTTCTTTTTCGGGGCATTGTACCTGTTTATTATCAATACCGTTTTTATTGCACTTGCCGTACTTGTTACTGCGCGTATATTAAAGTTCCCTTTTAAACACCTGCCCGATGCCAAAGCAGAAAAGCAATCGCAACGTATTGTATGGGCAGTGGTACTTATTACCCTTTTGCCAAGCATTTATTTTGGTTATGATATTGTGCAGCAGGGAAAATTTGAAAAAAATGCTGAAAAATTTATTGAAGCAGAGGCCGTATTTGCCAACGATTACCTGCTTAAAAAAGAGATAAACCCGAAGAAGAAATATATAGAGCTTGTTTTTGGCGGAAAAAAAATTGAGGATGTTGAAATTGAATCCCTTAAAAACAAGCTGAAAGCATACGACCTTCAAAATGCCACCCTTGATATAAAACAGGGCTTTGCTTATATTAATGAAACGAAGGACAATACTGCCGAAGACCAGCTTAACAAAGCGCTGGCTGCAAAAGTATCGGAATTGCAGGCAGTTAAACTACAGTTAGACAGCATACATGCCGAGAGCGACTTTATGGAACAACTACAAAAGGAAGCAAGGGCCATAAACCCCAACTTTGATTACCTGGCGCTTGCCCCGCTAAACAGCACTGACAGCACAGATACCCTAAGGCCCGATTACATTGTATATGTAAAACTTAATAAACCGGTAATGGAAAAAGATAAAAAGCAACTTGAGCAATGGCTGCTGGCTAAACTAAACAAGAAGATTAAAACTATTTTTGACCGGTAGTGCTTGTTTGACGCTGTGAACTGAGGCATTAACGCAAAAGGAGCCATGACCACCTATACCCTTTTTTCGATTATAATAGTGCTAACGGCACTTTTTGCCTATGTAAATGAGCGGCTGATAAAACTGCCACCGGCTATAGGGCTAATGCTGCTGGCTATCATTTCATCGGCTATATTAATTGTATCGGGCAGCTTGTACCCGCCGCTTTTAGAAGAAATAAAATCGGTTTTGCTGCAATTCGATTTTTCGGATTTGCTATTGGGCTCGATGCTAAGCTTTATGCTTTTTGCAGGGGCTATACATATTGATGTAGGCGAATTAAACCAGGAAAAGTGGGCCGTAATGGTTTTTTCGACCATAAGCGTGGTGCTTTCCACCTTTATGATAGGTACGTTTTTCTTTTACCTGTTGCCGCTTTTTGATATACAGGTAAGCTATATCCACTGCCTGCTTTTTGGCTCGGTAGTTTCGCCTACTGACCCAATTGCCGTAATGGGTATTTTAAGGGAAGCAAAGATACCCCGGTCTCTGGAGACAAAAATATCGGGCGAATCGCTTTTTAACGATGGGGTGGCGGTGGTGGTATTTATAACCATATCTCAGACTGCTGAACAACCCGGCGGATTGCAATGGCTGGATGTTGCCAAACTGTTTGCGTGGGAAGCGCTGGGAGGTATTTGCCTGGGTTTAACTGTAGGCTATATAGGCCTGCTATTAATGCGCCGCATAGAAAATTATAAAGTAGAGGTATTACTTACACTGGCTATAGTAATGGGTGGCTACTCGCTGGCAAGCCTGTTGCATACATCGGGCCCGCTGGCTATGGTGGCAGCCGGTATATTAGTTGGTAACGAAGGCAGGGCACATTCTATGAGCAGTATTGCCGCCGAATACATTGATAAGTTTTGGGAACTTATTGATGAAGTGCTTAATGCTATCTTGTTTGTATTAATCGGGCTTGAACTGCTGGTTATACATTTTCATGCCACCTTTATTGCCCTTGGGCTGATAGCTATAGTAGCCACGCTTGTTATCAGGTATATTTCCATATTGTTGCCAGCACAGGTTATAAAATTCAGGGAACGTATTACGCACCGCACTATATTTATTTTAACCTGGGGCGGCCTGCGTGGTGGGTTATCAATTGCTATGGCTTTATCATTAAAACCCGAAACGCATAAGGAACTATGGGTGGCTATTACTTATTTTATAGTGGCATTTTCGATATTAGTGCAGGGACTTACGGTTGGCAAACTTGCCAAAAAACTAAAGTAATAAAGGCTTACTGCTAGCTGCGCTTGTAAAGCGAAGGCGGGTCGAGGCGCATTAACTCCTCTTCTATTTCATCGAAATTGGTAGGGAACACATGCTCTACATTTTTGCCATCCCGGATTTCTTTGAGGATTATTTTGGTGCCTAAAATACCCAATGAGATAATGCTTGATATCTGGTCAACAAATATCAAGGTGGGCATGTTACCCCGGTCATCTAATTTTATGTAGGGCCGCTCGGTCATAAAAACGTGGGAGAAGTATATATTTAAATTTCAATTCTAACCCTGTTCGTAACCCCGGACAAAAAAGAGAGAAAAAGTAGCCCTCCTGTAAGAAGGGCTCCCGGGGGGGGCTACTTAAAGTAAAATTTCTTTAAGCCTCTTGTAGCCTCTATATCTTAATTAACAGTTCCCTAAACCGCGAATACTTGTTCTGCTTTCGGTAGGTAAAATACCATCCTTTTTTACCTGAATGCAAAGACAGAATTTCAAAATTTTTCTGCCTTTTAAAGCAGCATTATTCACATTCATATTTCTACCGTATTGATTTTCAATGCTTTTAAGGGCAAAAATGTGATGGACGATATCTCGAAATTTTTCCGAAAAAAACACAGAAAAATCCGCAAAATGGGCTTATTTTTGGCTCAAGGAGTATAAGTTCTGCGACTATGCACTTAACAAAATTGGTTTCGGTACTAAAGGCTTTTGACGAGCCAACCATAAAAGACTTTAAAGAATTCGTGCATTGCGAGTACTTTAAAGTGCCGGTATCGGCTGTACGCCTTTTTGACTACCTGGAAAAACAATACCCTGTTTTCCGCGAATCGCGTTTGAACCCTGATGTAATAGCCGGTAAAGTAAAAGAACTTGGGGCAGCCGGTAAGCAGGCAAAAGCCGGAACCGAACTACTTAAGGCCATAGATAATTACATTGCCATGAACGATTGCCGGGAAAATGAGTGGAACAATGCTATGCACCGGCTAAATGGTTTTAAAAAACTTCACCTGTTTGAACAGTTTACTAAAGAACATGTAAGGCTTCAGGAAGAACTAGAAGAGCAGACCGAACAGAATGTGGATGCGTTTTTTTATAAACATCAGTTTACAGAAATTTATTTCAGTGGGTTTGACGGCAAACTTGACCGTACAAAGCACAATGATTTGATGCCTGTGCTGAAAACGCTTGATGAATATTACGCCATTAAAAAACTGAGGTATTTGTGCGAGGCCCTGAACCGCAAACAGGTTTTGGGTATTGATTACAGCGGGGACCATATACAAAGGCTACTGGATATATTAAAGCCATACGACAACGAAAAGTACCCTTACGTACACATTTTTGTGAACGTATTTAAGATGCTTTCGGCAGAGAGCTATGAGGACAGCCAATACCCTTACCTATTAATAAAGAAGATTGCTGCCGATTACGATAAGGAAAATTTACCTACTGCCATATCGGAAAGCGTGAACTATGCCCTTAACCGCTGCCTGTTTTGGAGCAACCAGGGCGTGGAAGAAGCCGGGCAGGAATACCTTTGGTGGATTGATTTTAAAATGAGGTGGGGCATATTGCTTCAAAACGGAAAACTTACCCCTATAACATTCAGAAATGTGGTGGCCAGTGCTGCACTGTATGGAAAGCGTGCCGACTGGATGCGCCAGTTTATACGGGTTTACTCGCAAAACCTGCCCGATGAGGACCGCGATACGAATGTTTCGTTTGCACTGGGGCTTTACTTTTATTGCATGAAAGATTATGGCGGGGCTATCAGGTATTTTTTAAACGCCCAGGCTAAAGAAGAAGTGGTATTTAATGCCATAATAAGGCGTTGGCAATGGATGGCTACTTACGAGGCAAACCCCGAAGAAACCGACCTGCTGATGAACCAGTTACTGGCTTTTGAAAAATACATGCAACGCAACAAAGATGATTTTCATTATTACAAACCTGTGTTTACGGCATTTATCAGCTATGCTAAAAAGCTGTTAAGCAGCCTGCTGAAAAGCGAATTGGCAGCCACCCTTGAAGCCCTGAACATTGAGCCTCATTTTTCGGGTAAAAAATGGCTGTTTGAACAGTTCACCCTACAAATACAAAAAAGCCGCAATCCGGGGGAAAGGGCTTTTTTATAACTCCAATTGTTAGGTATTTGCAAATTGTATAGGGCATAAATACTAAGCCCCGCAGCCGCTTTTTAAAGCGAGAAAGGATACCAAATCTGGTCCTTTTGGGCATCTATTTCGGCTTCGTACTGGCCAGCAGGAAGACCGCTTAAATCAACAGCAGTTTTTGAACCAACCACTTTTTGCGTGAGCACTACATTATTCTGCGAATCGTAAATTTCGATAGTAAGGATTTTGCCACTTTTTGCATCTGAATTAGCAAAAAGAACATAACCTTCGATAAATACATCAATAATCCTTTTTGAAATGATGCTGCTGTTGGCTACTACTGCTGAGAAAAAACCAAAAGCGATAACTACGGAGAAAAGTACCTTTTTCATTTTGTTTGTGTGTTTTTGTTTTTTATAAAAATGTTCCCTAAACCTCGAACCCTCCTTCAATCATCCATGAGTCTGGTTTCGGCGAACAAAAGAGACTACTACCTACCCACCCCCTACTTAATTAAACTGGTGCGCCAAGTAATTTTGGAGCCGCTACCGCCACGCTTTACCACGCCGGGCTTTTTTTCGGCCACAGGCGCCTGAATCCCTGTGTTTGAAAAGGCACAACGGGTAGCT
>DASZPC010000390.1:0-8029 GCA_035550455.1 Chitinophagales bacterium
CTACCCGGCCGGTTACGTCAATCAGCTTAAGCCCAGCGTTGTTAATGCTTTTACCAGCGGTACAACGCACCACAAAATTACCCTGTGAAGGATTGGGGATAATGCTTAGGCCCAGTGGGTTGCTGTTGGTGTTTTCAACGCCTGCTACAATAAAAGGCGCCGACATTTCCGTACAATCTGTGCCATTGCTTGCCTGCACGGTATATGTACCGGGCTGGGTTTCAGTACAAAACCGGGTAGTATCGCCGGGTATGGGGTTTCCATTTAAAAACCATTGATAGTTGGTAAAGCCCGGGGTTGCGTCTAACGTTGCGCCCACTTCAATTACCGGCCCCGGTATAATAGTAATGGGTACCAGCATTGTGGGGGTTTGATTGCTGTATGCAGGAATATGGCAGGTATCGAACATAATACATTCAACTATTACATCCTGCTGTGGCTGTATAACATAAGTAGAGTCGCCATAAATTGTTTGAAAAGTATTTCCATCGTCAATGCTCCAGGCGTAGTAGTAAGGTGGCACACCATAAAGTGCATGGGCGGTAAGCACATCGGTTTGCCCCTGGCAGATGTAGGAGTGTTGCACCTGTACCGTTCCCTGTATCCGGTTGGCGCCAATAGTCATTACCCACATGTTGCCGCGCGCACACAAGTACCCGCATACATCGCCGCAAATTGAATCCTGGTTTTGCAGTATAAAATTGAGTTGATAATCGCTACACTGTTGTTGAATGCACGAAAGGAAATTTGGATTAAGGCTGTTAATTAATATAGAATGTGCGCCCGGTACCAGGTTGGGGTCGGTAGTGCAGGTGCCTGTATATGGTGGCAATGCAGGGTTACACCCTATAAAGCCCGTACTGGTGTTACACTGCTCGCATATTACCTGCTGGCGCACCTGGCTGAATGTGCAATATGGTGCAGGCAATGGCGGTGTGCCACAGGTGTTATCGTAGGTAAGTTCGTATTCCAAATCAAGCCAGGCTGATGTAACCTGGCTGGCGCCGGGCACATTTACTACCATGCTGTCGGTACAAAACCCTATGCTTTTTGTGGTAAATGCATATGCATCAAACTGAGTTTGTCCGGTTGACCTGAAATTGCCGTTGCGTGTTTGTCCGGTAACATCGGGGTCAATATACAAGGGGTAAGTATTATCTTTTCGGTTTAGCCATTCAACGGGCACCATTGTTTGCAGAGTATAGTTATTGCCATTGCGCAAAAGTTTATACAGGCCATGCTGCCCAAAGGCCTTTGCATCAATATATATGGGCTTGGCATAAGTAAAATGCACCTGTCCGGTGGCATCTTTTATTTCATAGTCGCCGCGGTAGTAGCCTTCGGGTGTTTTTATGCCTTTAGCGCTTTCCTCTATGGTAAAACCTTCGGGCAGGGTAAAGTGGTCTTCAATTACCATCCATCCTTTGCTTATGGGCAGGTACAAAGGCGCTTTAATAACATAGTTGGTTTTTATTTCACCGCGCTTAAACTGCTGTTGCATATCAATGCCCGGCCACATATTTTTTACCAGCAGGCCTTCTTCGCCAATGGTATAGTTGCTGTAATTGCCGGTTTCGGTTTTAGTATAAGCCACGCTTTCATCGAAAAAAAACAGTTGCAGGTTTTTGTTGAATTCAAATTCGTAGCCTTCGTCTTTTAGCGTAGTGGATTTTGTATTGAGGTTGCAGGTAGTTGGCACAGGTTGATGAGGTGCTGTGTAAACACCAGGGTGGATGGCATCGGGCCTTAAGCGGGGGTCAATAGTATGCCACACATCATCGGCGCTGTTTTTATAATGCAGCGGAAAATAGGATTGCTGCGAATAAGTTTGTCCTTCATCGGCGGTGTCAATAAACTGCCTGGAGGTAAGTGTCCGTCCATCAATCAGTTCAACACAGTTGCTGCATTGGGTATTATAAGGCAATATGCCATACTCAGGGTGTTTGCGGGCCTGTTCAGACGAGTTTTTTTCGAGCGCCGGAGGTATGCTTTTGCTATCGGTTTTAAAGGTGCTGAAGTTGGGTATTTTAACCTGCATTTGCTGTGCATGGCCAGCTATAGCGTATACGATAGAAAGGAAAAAGGGTAAAGCTTTTTTCATACCCTGAATATAATATTAATTTATTTTAAAAAGCAAGAAAAAAAGCAGGTTTATACCTTGATGTTTACCTCCTGAGTGTTGCTTTGAACCCTTTATTTGGAAAATAAGGCAGCAAAAGCGTAATTAGCAGTCCGAATTTTGTTAAAATGATATTACCTATTGTAGCTTATGGCGACCCGGTATTGCGCAAGGCAGGGGCTGAAATTGAAAGCAGCTACCCCAACCTGCAGCAGTTAATTGATGATATGTTTGAAACCATGGAGCGCGCCAAAGGGGTAGGCCTGGCTGCCCCGCAGGTTGGTAAGCCCATTTTGCTTTTTGTGGTTGATAGCAACCGCATGTACGATGAGGATGAAAAGAAAGACGGCATCCGCGAGGTGTTTATCAATGCCCGTATGCTGAAGGAAACAGGCGAGGAGTGGCCTTATGAAGAAGGCTGCCTTAGCATACCCGGCATACGCGAGGATGTGCAGCGCAAAAGCGATATAGTAATTGAATATTACGACCGCGATTTTAAACGCCATAAAAAGGAATTTAGCGGTTTAACCGCCCGTGTAATACAGCACGAGTACGACCATACTATGGGCAAACTGTTTATTGACCATCTGAAGCCGCTTAAAAAGAGCCTGCTAAAAGGCCGCCTCGATAAAATATCGAAAGGCATAGTGGATGTAGACTATAAAATGAAGTTTCCTAAAAAAGGGTAACCCCGTTTTTAATCTTTAAGTATTTTATGCCGGTATATTGTTCCCTGCGCACCGGTGGCTTCCAGTATATACATACCCGGGCTTAGTTCCTTTACGTTTATTTTGTTTAAGGCCTGTTGGCTATAAGTAGCCACTACCTGCCCGCTTAAATTGTAAATATTAATTCGGCTTAGCCCGGTGGCGTTTTCAAGGTTTATTTCGTTATGCGCCGGGTTGGGGTAAATATGCAGCGGGGCGGTTTCAACATCCTGTATACCGGTGGTAGGGGTGCCGTAAGCCATTACGGTAATTTTATTCGAGTCGGTATAATCTAAGTAGGCCACGTAGGGTATGTTTCCGTTGCCTATGGCAATTACGGGGCTGTAAATTTTACCCGGCGAAAAGCCCGGTGTGCCAACATCGGCCCAGCTGCTGTTGCTGTATTTTTCGCAACGGGCCTTACTGCCATTGGCATTATCAGGGTAAAAAACATAAGGAACATTGTTGCCGTCAATAGCCATATCAATAGCTGAAACAGCCCCCGAAAACCCGCTGCCCACTGCGGCCCAGGTATTATTATTTAAGGTATTTACGGCGCCCCCGTTGTTTGCCGAGGCTACATAAGGTGTACCATTGCTGTTAGTGGCAATGCTAACAGCTGTAATAACACCTGTAAAGCCCGCATTGCCGGTTTGCACCCAGCTACTGCCATTATAGGCCATTACCGATGCGGCATACCCCTGCCCGCCATCGGCATAGGCTACATAAGGCGTATTGTGGTAAAAAGCCATGGTTACATAATTGGCCTGGTTGCTAAAACCGGCGTTGCCAAGGTTTACCCAGGAGTTGCTGTTATTAAGGTGCATTACCGAGGCTTTGTTAGAAGCATTGGCATCGGAAAAAGCCACATACGGGTAGCCCGATGAATCGAGGCCCAGGCTGGTGTAGTAGGCAGCCCCGGGGGTAAAACCTGCCCCGCCTACGTTTGTCCAACTGGCGCCGTTATAGCGCATTACCGTAGCTTTGCCGCTGTTGGCCGCATCGGCAAAAGCCACCAGCACCACATTTTGGCTTACCGCCATTGACACCGAACTAACCGAACCGGCCGAAACCCCGGCGCTGCCCAGTATTTGCCAGCTACCGCCGGTGTATTTCATTACTGTTAACTTGCCGCCGTTGGCCCCGTCGCTAAATGCCACATAGGGGTCGCCGGCACTGTTAAATGCCAGCGATGGGCTGCTGGCGTAAGCGGTGGTAAAATTGGCGCTACCCACAGTTGTCCATTGTTGGGCGTTTGTGTAAGTAAAACCCAGCAGGGCGAAGAAGAAAAACAGGGTAAATATTTTTTTCATGTTATGTTTTTGGGCAGATAGAAATGAACCGTATGCGAATATATTTATTTAAGACATACGTGGCGGGGGCGGCGTAAACATTTGCATTTTGCCCAAAGAAAATTAAGTTTGCAGCCCCATTTTACGACTTCGTAGCTCAGCTGGTAGAGCAACTGACTCTTAATCAGTGGGTCCGGAGTTCGATCCTCCGCGAGGTCACCTGTAAATGAAGCGATTAGGAAGCAATTCTTAATCGCTTTTTCTTTGTTGCAAGTATTTCACAAGTAATTATAGAAATATGGTGGGTGTACCCCAAAGTCCAGGCGGGAGCAGATCCAATACATAGTATTAATAAACGCAAGCCGCAAAACATTACTTTCGCGCGGTTAAAACGGCACTGTGAAAAAAGTACTGCTTGTTGACGATGAGGAAAAGTTAGTAAACCTACTGGCCCGCATAATTAAACTGGAAGGGTTTGATACTATGCAGGCATCTGATTGCAAATCGGCCATTAAAAAATTAGAGCAAACAGATGTTGATGTAGTGCTGTGCGATGTAAAGCTGCCTGATGGCAGCGGTGTTGAACTTACCCGTAATATTAAGCAAAGTTACCCTCAGGTGGAAGTAATTTTGCTTACCGCTTATGGCAACATAAGCGACGGGGTGCAGGCCATAAAAAACGGCGCTTTTGATTACATTATTAAAGGCGATGACAACGACAAAATTATACCACTATTACACAAGGCCCTTGAAAAGGCCGAGCTTACAAAACGCTTAACTTACCTTGAACAGGAATTAGACGATAAGCGTTCTTTTGATGCTATACTGGGCAAATCAAAAGCAATTTTGCAGGCTGTTGAGCTAGCCCGGAAAGTGGCCCCCACCGATACCACCGTGCTGTTAACCGGCGAAACCGGAACAGGCAAGGAAGTTTTTGCGCAGGCCATACACCAAAACAGCAAACGACGGAATAAAAATTTTGTGGCCATTAACTGCTCGGCGTTCAGCAAAGAGCTTTTGGAGAGCGAAATGTTTGGTTATAAGGCCGGGGCTTTTACCGGGGCAGTAAAAGATAAGAAAGGCCTTTTTGAAGAGGCTAACATGGGTACCATTTTTTTAGATGAAATAGGCGAAATGCCTTTAGACCTACAGGCAAAACTGCTGCGGGTGCTTGAAACCGGCGAATACTTCAGGGTAGGCGAATCGAAAACATATAAAGCTGATGTGCGTATTCTGGCGGCTACCAACCGCGACCTGCAAAAAGAAATAATGCAGGGGCATTTCAGAGAAGATTTATTTTACCGCGTTTCGGTTTTTCAAATTAACCTTCCTGCGTTACGCCAGCGCCTGGCCGATGTTGAAATACTTGCCAGGCACTTTGCGCAGGTTTTTGCTGCTAAAACAAATAAAAAGATAAGCAACCTGGGCGATGATTATTTAGCTGCTTTGAAACAACACGCATGGCCCGGCAACATCAGGGAACTGAAAAATGTAATTGAACGCAGTGTTATACTGTCCTCAACAAATACGCTCACTATAGATACCTTACCTTCTGAATTCCAATCGCCGGATATTTCAGTAAATAACGGTAATGTGCTTTCGGCCTTTAATCTTTCCAGCGTTGAAAAGCTTCATATTCAAAAAGTGCTTAATTATACCAACGGCAATAAAACCGAAGCAGCGCGGTTGTTGGGTATTGGCATAGCCACTCTTTACAGGAAGATAGAGGAATACAAACTCTAATCCCTTTCATTTTGATAAGCCGAATTATCATTTTGATAGGTTTTGCCACGCCCGTATGTGGCATAAAACAGCGTGTATATTAATTAATTGGCTGCTTATCAGCCAATTGCATAGTCTTTTAAAAACAGGTTTTAATACTGGCACCTGTCTTGTAATTCAGCAGCAGGCTTTCAACAGGCTGTGATTAAGATCACCTTACAGCATAATCACTGTCATGTTGCCGGGCAATTATTAAATATATTTTTGAAAATATTAAAAGTTAAAAATCATGTTACTAACCATTAGCCTTTTAGCCGCAGGCCTGTTGTGCTTCGGCCTTTTTTACGGAGCCATTTATTTTTTTGAAAAAATCTAAAACCATGCTTGCATTATTTATCATCTCGCTATTTGTTTTCGCATACCTGATGTATGTGCTTATTAAACCTGAAAAATTTTAATTTATGAACCCGGAAATTTTAGGCATTATTTTGATGTTTGTTTTGCTGGTAGTGCTGGCTATACCGCTTGGCCGGTATATAGGTAAAGTGTTTACCGGCGAAAAAACCTGGCTTGACTGGCTGTTTAACCCTATAGACAAGCTGTTTTTTAAACTGAGCGGTATAAACCCCGCTCAGGAGATGAACTGGAAACAGCACCTGTTAGCGTTGCTTACCATCAACCTGGCGTGGTTTCTATTATCCATGCTCGTTTTAATGAATATGGGCTGGTTGCCGCTTAACCCCGATCATAACCCATCTATGGCTGCCGACCTTGCTTTTAATACCTCGGTAAGCTTTATAACAAATACAAACCTGCAGCATTATTCGGGCGAAACTGGTTTGTCCTACATGGGGCAATTAATATTAATGCTGTGGCAATTTATTAGCGCCGGTACCGGTATAGCTATTTGCGCTGTGGTATTTATAGCCATGAAGGAAAGGACAACCGAAAAGCTGGGCAATTTCTGGAGCCTGCTCGTAAAATCAACTACAAGAATATTGTTGCCCCTGGCATTTGTAGTTGCACTTATATTAATGTTTAACGGTACGCCTATGACCTTTAACGGTAAAGATTCCATAGTTACACTACAAGGCGACTCAGTACAGGTTAGCCGCGGGCCGGTTGCGGGTTTTGTGGCTATTAAACAATTAGGTACTAACGGCGGTGGCTGGTATGGGCCCAACTCGGCACACCCGCTTGAAAACCCTAACTACCTGACCAATATTGTTGAAACCATCTCTATCATTCTTATACCTATGGCCATGGTTTTTGCTATGGGTTATGTTATAAAAAGAAAGAAACTGGCCTGGGCCATTTGGGGTGTAATGACCATTGGTTTTTTGTGCCTGCTTATTCCAACGGTTTATAATGAAATGCACGGAAACACCGCCGTTGCAAAAATGGGGATTATGCAAAACCTGGGCAGCATGGAAGGTAAAGAAGTGCGGTTTGGGCCGGCCGCTTCTGCTTACTGGGCTATTTGCACCACTGTAACATCAAACGGCTCGGTAAATGCCATGCATGACAGCCTTACACCGCTTAGCGGAATGAATACCATGCTTGGTATGATGATTAACTGCTTCTACGGCGGTGTGGGTGTTGGTTTTCTTAACTTTTACATCTTCATCATTATAGCTGTATTTATAAGCGGGCTGATGGTGGGCAGGACGCCCGAGTTTTTAGGCAAAAAAATTGAAGCGCGCGAAATGAAAATTGCTTCCATGGTAGCGCTGTTGCATCCATTTCTGATATTAAGCGGTGCAGCTATGGCTTCGTGGATATATGTACATAACCCGGTTAGCCATGCCGGGTGGTTAAACAACCCCGGTTTTCACGGGTTTCGGAAATGCTTTATGAATACTCTTCGTCGGCGGCCAATAACGGTAGCGGTTTTGAAGGGCTGGGCGATAATACCCACTGGTGGAATATAAGTTGCGGGCTGGTAATGTTGCTTGGCAGGTTTTTGCCCATTATAGGGCCGGTGGCTATTGCAGGCATACTGGCAGGCAAAAAGTATATACCCGAAAGTGCGGGCACGCTTAAAACCGACACACTGACTTTTGGCGCAATGGTGTTTGGGGTAATAGTAATAGTTGCCGCGCTGGCATTTTTCCAGGCGCTGGCATTAGGCCCAATTGCAGAATATTTTTCAATGATTTAGGAAATAAAAGAAGATAAAAACTTTAATA
>DASZPC010000391.1:0-2923 GCA_035550455.1 Chitinophagales bacterium
ACCCGAAGTAGGCATGAAAGCTGCCGAAGAATCCATAGAGGCCATAAAAGAACTGCTTTCAAAAAATACCAAAATGGTATTTGTAACTGCCGGTATGGGCGGTGGCACCGGTACCGGTGCAGCCCCTGTGGTGGCCCGCATAGCCCGCGAAATGGGCGTATTAACAGTAGGCATAGTTACCACGCCGTTCTGGTTTGAAGGCAAGGCCCGTTATAACCAGGCTACAGAAGGTATTGACCGCCTGAAAGAGTATGTGGATACCCTGCTTATTATTAATAATGATAAGATACGCGAAATGTTTGGCAACCTTACACGTCGCGAGGCCTTTAACCATGCCAACAATATACTGGCCACTGCTGCCAAGGCAATTTCAGAAATTATTACCGTACCGGGCGAAATAAACGTTGACTTTGCCGATGTGCAAACTGTAATGAAGAACGGTGGCTCAGCTATTATGGGTTGCGCCACTGCCGAAGGCGAAAGCCGGGCGCTGCGTGCGGTGCAGGGTGCTATTAACTCGCCATTATTGAATGATAGCGATATACGTGGCGCCAAAAAGGTGCTGGTGAATATTACCACCGGCTCTATGCAGGTTACAATGGACGAGATTGGCGAGATTATGGAATATGTGCAGGAGTCGGCAGGCAGCACAGATATTATACTGGGTGCGTGTGATGACCCTTCATTGGGCGATAAACTTTCGGTTACCATTATAGCCACCGGTTTTGAATCGAACAGAAAACCTTTGTTTGCTGAACAAAAAGTAATGAAGGTTTACGAATTAACCGATAAACCAGTAGTTACCGAAACCGATACCCCTACAGTAATACTTAATGAAGAACAGGTAAACACACCGGTTGTTACTGAGGAAAACGAAGTGGACCCGGTAGTAACCCTGCAAATTGAGGAAGAAGAAACATTTACATTGTTTACGCCTGCTACCGAAGAAGATAATAATGATAACACCATTGAATTTGAAGTAACCCGAGAAGAACAAAAATTACCCGAAGTAACCGCGCCTGTTGAAGAACTTAACCAACCGGTGGAAGAAAGCGTGGTAACGCCAAAAGAAGAACCCAAAGAGGATTATGTGATATATACCAAAAAGAGCTTTGAAACAGGCCCTGTAACCACTTTTCCGCAGGAGGAAATGGGCAGGCAGTTAGACGACCGGAAGAAAATACTGGCCGGGCTTAGCTACCGCTTTGGCAACAAGCAAAATGTAGGCGACCTGGAAAACGAACCCGCTTATAAAAGGAAAGGGGTGGATGTAAACAGCGAGCAGAATTTTTCTACTTCTAACGATATGTCGAGGTTTAGCGTGGGCGATAATGGGTTAGACAGGCCGGAAATAAAGAAGAACAATTCGTTCTTACACGATAACGTAGATTAGTTGCACTGCAGGGCGGGACATGAAATCCCACCCGCAGGCAACGACAAAGAGTCTCTCCTTTGTTAGTGTGTCCATAAATTCCCGGGCAGCCCTGCCCGGGTTTTTATTTTTTATCCTTAACATCTAACTTCTATTTTTTTCTATTTTTCGACATTAACTTTTGTTGATTATCAATGAGTTATAAAAAGAGTTGCCATTGATAATCAAGCACTTATCTATAATAGACAAATTTAGACTTTTCAGGCGCCTCTCCGGCCGGCTCATCACCAACCCTGCCTCGCATCCGCCTGGGTATAACAATATGTCAAAGAACAAACCGGTTAAACCCGGAAATAGTAAAGATACAACCTGCACCTGTGCCAATGCAACAAAAACGCCCGCTATAATTTCACATTAATGTGAAATTAGCCATTGCCCTTGTCCCTGCGCGGGTTTACGCCGGGCTTTCCGGCAAGCCCCGCTGTTAAAACCCGGCCCCCACAATACATTTTAAATCCATGCGTTTTCATTCTTTTTATTACTTCGCCGCTGCCTGTATAAATTGTTAAATAGCGTATTATATAAAAAGCAGGAAGGCCAATTATTTTGAGTATGTTATTTTTATTATAGCGTATTTTGCCGGGTATGAAATTGAAGAGCGGTTTACTCTTTTTATTGTTTTTGGGTTGCTTTGTTACCAGTTATGCCACGCACTACCGCGCGGGCGAGATTTTGTACGAGCTGATAGGCCCCTATAAATACAGGGTAACTGTAATTACTTATACCAAAACCAGCGGCATAAGCATACAGGCCGACAGGCCAGCCATTATTATTACCTGGGGCGATGGCACAACCGATACGGTATTGCGTTCAAATGGCCCGTTGGTGGGTGGCATACCTTATGGTGATACTGTATTGCCCGATGTTAAGAAAAACGAATATACCGGCGTACACCAATACCCCGGCGCCCCACCTGCCCCTAATAATTTTTATGTATTGCAGTTTTTTGATGAGAACCGGCTGGGCGGAATAGCCAATTTAGCGGCAAACCAACAAAATGGCTCAGAGGGGGTAACATTTTTTGTGGATGATACCCTGTTTTATTACGACCCGAATGTAATAGGGCCCTCCTCCTCGCCGGTGCTGGTAAACCCGGCGGTGCAGTATGCCAATGTATGCGATACTTTTTATACCAACCCGGAGGCAGTTGATTCAAACGGCGATAGCCTGATTTATGAATTGGTTCCGTGCCTGGCCGATGCCAACGATGTGGTGCCCCAGTATTTTTTTCCGGACCAATTTTGTAACCAAACCGGCCGCCAGGAATGTGTGGGCGCCAATAACAGTTGCACCATTAACCGCTACACCGGCGATTTTGTTTGGGCCGAGCCTTGCGAGCAGGGCTTTTATAACGTGGGCATACTGATTCATATTTACCATCACGGGCTTTGCATTGGTACTATGTTGCGCGATATGCAGATAATAGTGCGAACGGATATTAACGACCCGCCTAAACTTACCATACCTGATGATACCTGTGTTTGGGCAGGC
>DASZPC010000392.1:0-4353 GCA_035550455.1 Chitinophagales bacterium
GAAAACGGGATAACAGAGTAGGCAACTATAAACCAACTTTATGAAATACCTTCCCCCTTTAACCTATGTTTGGTGCATCCTGATAGGCATGATACTTATTATATGGACACCGCTTGGCCCTATTCATATTTGCATTGCCTGTGGCCCTAGTTACTTAAACCTGGCAGGCGGGGTTTCTGTATTAATTGGCATTGCCGGGCTGGCCACACGCAAACAGCAGGGTATGGTAGCTGGTTAGTAAGCCTGTTTGGCTTAATACTATACTACATAAGTGGCTATGGTTATTTATCTTTGCCGGGCAAATGGTAAAAATAGGCCACATAGAATTACCGGATATGCCGCTGTTGCTTGCCCCCATGGAGGATGTAAGCGACCCACCTTTCCGCCACTTGTGCAAAAAGCACGGGGCAGATATGTTGTACACCGAATTTATTAGCTCAGATGGATTAATACGCGATGCCGAAAAGAGTGTTAAGAAGCTGGAAATATTTGATGATGAACGCCCGGTAGGCATACAAATTTTTGGCGGCGAGGAAGAGCCAATGATGCGCAGCGCCGAAATTGTAGAGGCTGCCAAACCCGAGTTGCTGGATATTAATTATGGCTGCCCGGTTAAAAACGTGGTGTGCCGTAATGCCGGTTCGGGCATATTGCGCGATATTGATAAAATGGTATCGCTTACTGCGGCTGTGGTAAAGGCCACCAAATTACCCGTTACGGTAAAAACCCGTTTGGGATGGGACGACAACTCGATAAGGATAGTTGAAGTAGCCGAACGCCTGCAGGATGTAGGCATACAGGCAATTTCGATACACTGCCGCACGCGTCACCAAATGTACACCGGTAAGGCCGATTGGGAATGGCTGGCAAAAGTGAAAGAAAACCCCCGCCTTAAAATACCGGTGTTTGGCAACGGCGATGTTGATACGCCGGAGAAGGCCATAGAGATGGTGAATAAATACGGGGCCGATGGGGTAATGATTGGAAGGGCGGCTATAGGCCATCCGTTTATATTCCGCGAGATAAAGCATTTTGTAAAAACCGGGCAATATCTTGCCCCTCCCACACTGAGTGAAAGGCTGGAAGCCTGCAAAACACATTTGCTACGCAGTATTGAATGGAAAGGCCCTAAACTGGGCATACTGGAAATGCGCAGGCACTATGGCCCTTATTTTGCCGGGTTTACAAATATTAAAGCCTTTCGCAGCCGGTTAGTGGTATCGGAAAGCCTGGAGGAGGTGCTTGAAATTCTGAACGAAATTGAAAACTATTATTCCGGCCAGGAAAATACAGCCCCGCCGGTTAAACAACTGGTTTACGAGGGGTACGACGGGTAACTTCATTTAGCCACTTTCCCTTATAGCCTTAATTTTTATGTTTTATGAATAACAGTTACGCTACTGACAAGGAGAAAATTGCCTTTAAGCAACATTTGAAAACGTCCTGCTTGGTTATAATTGAAGAACGGATTGCCACCATAAGAAAAGCAATCCTCGACTCGCAGGAATCGCTGGACAGGGAGGAGAAAAGCAGTGTGGGCGATAAATATGAAGTGGGCCGTGCCATGGGGCATTTGCAACAGGAAATGCACTCTAACCAATTAGAGGAAGCCCAGCGCGAGTTAGCGTTGGTACAGGCTTTGGATGATGCAACTATTTTGACAGAGGTGGGAACGGGTGCAGTGGTGGCTGCTAACGGGCAATGGCTTTTTATTGGGGTGGGCCTGGGTTCGGCAACAGTTGAGGGGCAAAAAGTATTCCTGTTATCGCCAATAGCGTCCCTGGCTGTGGCTATGATGGGTAAAAAGGCCGGGGGGCAGTTTACTTTTAATGGCAGGTTAACAACAGTTGAAATGGTTTTTTGACGCAAATTTCAGAAGCCGGGTAAAACAAAAAGCACCGGCTTTAGGCCAGTGCTTTTTATATGTTTTTCAAACGTTGAAATTACTTGATTTCAATTTCAGCGCCAGCTTCTTCAAGCTTCTTCTTCATATCTTCTGCGCTTGCTTTATCAAGTTTCTCTTTTACGGTTTTAGGAGCACCATCAACCAGGTCTTTTGCTTCTTTCAAGCCAAGGCCGGTAAGGTCTTTTACTATTTTAACCACGTTCAGTTTTTGTGCACCTGCGCTCTTCAATACTACGTCGAACTCAGTTTTTTCAGCGGCTGCAGCAGCGCCACCACCAGCACCCGGAGCAGCAGCAACTGCAACTGCAGCAGCAGCGGGCTCGATACCGTAATCGGCTTTAAGGATAGAAGCCAGTTCCTGAACGTCTTTTACTGACAAGTTAACCAACTGTTCAGCTAATGCTTTAAGATCTGCCATTTTGTAATGTTTTATTTGTGTTTAACAATGTTTTGGTTCGTTTTCGTGCGGGGCAAAATACAGCGGGCTCACATTCCTTTTATAATTTGCCGGTAACCCGAAAAACTTGTCCCATTTCGATAAAAAGTGGAAGCATTTCTCAAAACGGGACGGCAAAAGTAAGATTTTTGGCAATTTCAGCAAATATTTAGCCCAAAAATTGCTTTAAGGCGCTATAACCCCGCCAGGTACGAAATAGCAGCAGCAGGCAGGGCCCGGTTATACATCCTTACATTATCAATTTTACCATCAAAAAAGTAGTTTTTGCCCCAGGCCCCGCCGTTGGCAATTACAAGGCTGGCATTGGTTGCGCTAAGTGCCAATCCGTCGTTATATTGGTCGGTATTGCCCTGCAACACCCCATTAATATATACTTTCAGCATAGTGCCATCGGCTACATAAGCTATATGTTGCCATACATTGGGTTGAATTTGGGCACTGGCTTTTAAAGGGTCGATGCCGTAAACCGAGGTTGCCCCGTTTGAAACCCAATTATCAAGGTTGAGGATATTGTGGTCAAAATGATTATCAAGGCTGTACTCAAAAGGCCCGGATATTCCCCGTTTGCTCAATATCGCTATGGCATCCGATGTATCGCTTACCTCCACCCAGCAGCAGATGGTGAAAACTTTATTGAATGATGCCCCGCTTAAGGCGCCAAAATCAACATAAGCGGAATCGGTGCGGCTAAACTGCATTGCTTTGTCATTATTGCCATGATGATTGGAGGCGGGGATGCCTTTGTAAACACTGCCATAGGTATTCGATGGCGAGTCGAGTGAGAGGGAATCGAAGCCAATGTTTACCGTTAGCCCGGTTACTATATCGGGCACAGATTTGGTTTTTGTACAACCTGCGGCAAAAACAATTAACAGGGCAAAAACTATGTATTTCATAGGCAGACTGAACGTAAATATGGGTGTAATATTTTATGGTTGCCCCGCTTCAATACGGTTGCCTGTATTTTTTGCCGTTACGGCTGGGCAGGCTGTTTACATCAATGTTTACATAAGGTTTTAGCTTTTCGTAATGCTCATCGGTCATTACATACAATTTTTTCAAGTCTTCGGTGCGGTAAAACCTACCGCCTTTTTCTTTGTAGTGTTCAATCGTAATAGCCTGTTTTTCGCTAAAACCCAGGCGCACCCATTCGGGCACGCCAATTTTATTGGGGTCAAATTCAAAGTATTCTTCTTTTTGTTTCCATTGCTTTTTAAACTTTGGGGTATCAATAATTGTTTCGGTGGCGCCGGCCACATTCATTGAATCAATAACCGGGTTTTGCTTGGTGGCGGGGTTTTTAGCGGCAAATTCTGCCAGTTCCTTTTCATATTCGGCTTTTTGCGTATCAACCACATGGAAGATAAAAGGATAGGCCCTGCTGCCCACCCAAATAAGTATAGATAGTGTAAGCAGGATGATTATACCTGCTTTCTCCCCTTTTGTGTAGTAAAGGAATTGGTTGAAAAGGTTACGCACTATGCTGCTTTCAAGCGAAAGATATTCAGAAAATTTATGGTTGCAATCAGAATATAAAAGGAATAAGGGCTTTTACCTTTTGTTTGTAGGCAGGGTATTGGGACGGGAACTGGCCCATCATTAATTTCTCTTCCATCCCTATTTTGTGCATGTAACCAAAGAAAACGATAATAACCGATATAAAACCTTTATACTGCCCTACAGTGATAGCTGTACCAAGCATAGCTGTAAGAATACCGGTATAAATGGGATGCCTTACAATACTGTAAGGGCCGCGCTGAATTAACTCGTGGCCTTTCTTAACTGTAATTTCGCCGCTCCAGTTTGTGCCAAGTATTGTGCGTGCCCATATTGCAAACGACACCCCCAAAAAGCAAATTACCAGCCCTGCAATACCGGTTATGTTGTTATCGGGGGCAAAGCGCGCATCTAAAAACGTACCGGTATGAAAGGGTATATACACAATCAGGTAACTAAGGCCCAGGAAAAACAGGTATATAAGGCGCGAAAC
>DASZPC010000393.1:0-4584 GCA_035550455.1 Chitinophagales bacterium
GCTTTGATTTAGACAGCACCGATACCCTGGTGGTAACCGATGCCAGCGGCAAGCGCATTAAAAGCGCTACAGCAAAAGATAGTTATGTAAGCCCGCTGGAGGTACTTAGCGCCGAAGCCGAAGCCAACCGCTTACTAAAGAAAAATAACGGCCGAAGGTTAAATAACTTTAGCAACCCGGCAAACGGGCAGAAGAAGGAAAAATTTCAAACCGGGCTGCCGCTACACCGCCGTGCCGCCGAGGCAGTGGCCAAATAGCAGCGCCCGGCATAAAAAATACGAACTCCAAAACAGGTGCCGCGCGGGCAGTAAACGCACAGGTGGGTAGCCTATCCAGCTTTAAAAAGGCAAAACAATAATTTACATTTTTAAAAATCACTCAATGAGTTATATTATTTCGCCGCTTGTTGCCTGCGAAGCCGTGCAGTTAAGGCTGAACGATATTTACAACAGCCAGCCTACTGAGCCCACGCCGCTTACCTCGTTCCTGTCGTCGGATATAAACACTTCGCGCATACTCGAAACCAGCGTTAGCCCCGGTGCGGGTAAACTGCGCAATGTAAAGGTGGTTTATACCCAGCGCCTTACTGAAGACCAGGTTGACAGCACCTTAACTACCGATTGCCAAACCGATAACGAACCGGCACAGGATTTTACCACTTACGAGCTGGACCCCGATAGCGGGGTGGAGCGTAAGGAAACTTTTCCGCTGCGCGATTTGGTGGTTACCTGCCAAAGCAATGAAGATTATGTGGCACAGCGTATTATGGCCATGCTGGATGCAGCACGCCGCAAAATGGAAACCGAACTTACATCGGCACTGGCCGGTGCGGTAGGCAAGTTTGCTACCAACGATACCGAAGGGGTTGCCACCGACCGCACTTATAAAACGGTAGCCACTGCCTACACCGATGGCCGCTTTAACGAAAACGCCCTTGCCGAAATTGTGTACTCCGGCCGACAGGCTGCCTTTAAAGGCATACCCTATATTTTCGGCACCGGCACTATCGAAAAGTATTTTGAAAAGTTGTATGCACCGGCGGTAACGCAATGGGGGCTGGACCTTGAAAAATACATTGATGGTAAATATGTTTTCCTGCCATCGTACCGCGTGGCCAATGCCTTTAACCCCGATGCCAATACCGAAAGGTTTGTAGCGCTCGATGCCGGTTCATTCTTCATCCTTCAGTACAACAAGTTTGAAGGCATGGAAGGCCTGAACGATATTAACGCGCAAAGCAGCGGCCTGGTGCAGGGCGTGCTTAACGACCCCGTAACCGGTATTCCGTTTAACTACAAATGGGTGTACAGCCCTTGTGGCGAGTATGCCACGGCCGTTGTAAGCACGGCTTTCAGGCTGGCAGCATTGCCGCTTGACATGTATGCCAGCAGCGACCGTTTGAACGGCGTTAATGGCGGACTGGTATTTGAAATTGCTAACGCCTAAACCACGCCAACCATGACACTTGATTGCTTAAAAGATGTGGTCGGTGTCCGCGATTGCGGAGCGGGCCAACCCGATACCCAAACGGGCCATTCGCTTGTTTACCTTCAATCCTTACCGGGGATTTCGGTTACTGATTTCGACAAGGCTATTAACAACGAATCCCGCAACGCACTATCGCGCATAGATGAATTACTTGGCTTAGCCATACAGGAAGTTAGCCTTGATGTGCAAAATGCCCTGCAGGGCAAATACGAACTGCGCACCTTTATTGAAAACGATGTAATTGGTTTTTTTCAGGATGATAAGGTACTAATGCCTGCACAAACCGGCAGCCTTACCGGCCTGGAAATAAGGATGAACCTAACACCCTACCTGAAGTTGTTTATCCGTCAGGTAAAACTGTTTTGCAATTACACCGGCAGCGTGGATGTAAAAATTTACGACCTGGTACAGGGCAAACTGCTCGATACCGTTACCATTGATGCAGTGGCTGGGCAGGTGGCCGTTGTTCCGGTTGACCTGGAATATATGAACGACCGGCAAAGGCTGCACCTGTTTATAGGTTATGAATCTGCCTTTGATTCGTACAAAACGCTGTTAAGCACTTTTACCGATGATGGCGGTATTACTTCCTCGTACACCAATAGCTGGATGTTTTTCAGGGGGGCGAAGCTGGGAAATAGTGTTCCCAAATTACGCGAAAACCTGTATGGCAACAGCGGCACTGCCGGTTTAAGTATTTCGTATTCGCTGCAATGCAGTTTCGACGAGCACCTGTGCAATATTAAAAAGCTGTTGGCCATGCCCATACTTTATAAAGCCGGTGCGCTGATTATGAAGGAGATGAAATACAGCAAACGGCTTAACGGTGTGATAACCTGCTACGCACAGGACCACCTGGAACTGATGAACAGCTATAATGAAGAATACAACCTGCGCATGGCGCAGTTATTTCAAAACATGAACATGCCCGCCAGCAGTTGCTTTAGTTGCGCAAGCATGGTTGAAGCAAGAAGCGTATTGCCATGAAAGCCGGTGAATATTTTGAGCGCCTGGAACAACGCCTGGAGGCAGTAGTTGCAACCGGTATAGTACACCAAGCCGCCCTGCCGGTGCATACCATGGTGGTAGAGCGGATATTTGGCCGCGGGCAAAAAGCAACCGGTGCTATTGGCCGGTACAGTACTAAGCCATTTTATGCTGGCGCTGTGCAGTTTGCAAAGCACACGGCATTAAATGCAAAAGGTAAAAGCGGTAAAACAGTTTTTAAAAACGGAAAGCCGCATAAAACCATGTACCTGCCGCAGGGCTACAAACAATTGAAAGAAACACAGGGCCTTGAAGGTGGCTTTGTGAATTTAACCTACACCGCCAGTCTTAAAAATGATTTTGCCACCAGCCTGGTTAGTAGTGGCGGTATGGCTGTAAGCGGCTTTAATAACCAGGCCGATATTGAAAAAGCCGAAGCGCTCAAAAAAAAATACGGCAACGATTTATTCGCTTTAACGGATGGGGAGCTAAAACTTTTTGCGACTGAAACAGGCCGCCGCTTAACCGGTTTTCTGTTTAAGTAACAGTTGCCTTTTTAAAATAACAACATGATACCAGAATTAATAAATGCCCTTGCCGAAAGGCTTAACCATGCCGGTTTTATACAGCAAACCTATGGGCTTGCCCTGCTATACAAAACCAACCAGTCGCAGGAGCCGGTTGTATTTGAAAATGGTGAACCGTTGCATGTTGATTTTGATAACTATAAGTCGCTGGCATTTTTTGTACTAAACGGCCCCATAACCCAAACCCAGCGCGATAGCGATATAAGCTGCGGCGTGTTTATTGCCAAACGGGTGCCTTTGCGCCTGTTTTTTTATGCCGCCGAAAGCACCAAACAAAACTGCCTGCCTGTTGATGAAGATGCGCTGGCCGATATAATTGCCACGCTGGTTTTTCAGCAGGATAAAGATTTATGTGCGCAGTTTGGCCTGGCGGCTATAAGCATGGCCGCCATTGCCATGGAGCTGCGCCCTGATGCCGCATGGGCACAGGTATTTGGCAACAAGCCATTGGCGCTTACCGGCACACAACAACTGCTTAGCGCCGATTTTGATTTACTGTTTGAAGGCGACCCTGCCTGCTGGATAGTGCCTTGCGGCGCCAACCTTAATACCGAAGATTTAAACACCATTACCAACGAAAACAACCAAAACCTGAATTCATGAAAAAGCTTATCCTTTTTTTAGTCATGCTGCAACAACTGGCCGCCAATGCTCAAATTGTGGGAAAGAAAATATCGCAGCTTACACCTATGAACGGGCTGGTGTTGCCCGATGACCTGGTGCCGATTGTTGATAGCGGCGAAACCAAAAAGGCCACCATTGCCCAAATACTAATGGCCGATAGCCTTTACCATACCGGCCCCACCGGCGCTACCGGCGCACAGGGTATGAACGGGGTTATTGGCAATACCGGCCCTACGGGACCCACCGGTGGCCTGGGCCCTGTGGGTTTTACCGGCGCAACTGGCCCCACCGGCGATTTTGCCCCGGCAGGCGCCGATGGATGGGTGCAGTATTTGCACGCCGATACTTTTTATGCCGATTCGTTATTTACGCGCAACCCGGTTACAAATACCACCTCTATACTTAAAACAGCGCCCCTTAATGGCGATACCTTGTTACTGGGGCTGGTAATAGATTCAGATGCATTGATGAACAACCGGTGTGTGCTGGAGCGAAACAAACAAGCAGGTATTGCTTTAGTGGGCGTAATAGATGGCACTTTTATGCAACAAGGCGATAACATTGCTGCACTTGGCTATTTGGGCGCCAACTACGACAATAACATTTTCGTGGCCGATTCATCAGGGGCGAACATTATAAGCCAAAATGCTGATGGCTCTCAGTTTGGTATGCTGCAAATACACAAAGGCTACCTCAATGAATTTGTTTTAGATAGTTTGCAACATGCGGTTGGCTTTTTTGTGACCAACTATCAACCCGGCTGGACCGGTGGTACTCATTTTTTTAAACTACCTATCACCCCGGGCAGCAGTGGGCAAACTTTAAGCGATGATGGCTCGGGCAATTTGTATTGGCAAACAATACCACAGGCTACCGATACCATTATCTACACGTACGA
>DASZPC010000394.1:0-2529 GCA_035550455.1 Chitinophagales bacterium
GGCTACCTTCGGCGATTTGCTGACCAAGCCTTTAGCCAACGGCGGCTTAAACTTTGGCAGGGGCATAACCACCGCCATAACGGCCGTGTTACTTTGCCTGCTGGTTATTTATTCCACAAAAAAGGAAAGGGAGGCCGGTGTGTAAAAGGCGGGTGTAATTACTCATCCCAGCCCATCCACTGGTAGGCGCGCTTGCGGTAAAAGCTAAAGTTAACCATGTACATCAGGTTAGCCGAACTCATAATAACCCACGAGCCTATTAAAAAGCCATAACCCCATTCTAAAACGGTGAGCATCCAAACAGCGGGGCGCACAAAATGCGTGGGGTTGTACACGCTTTGCAGCAGGCTGGCTTTGGGCCAAAGCAGGGCTACAAAGTACCAGGCCACAATAACAAAACCGTTCAACGCAATGGCGCGGGTAAACCGCCTTTGTTTTTCCCTGATTATGGAAAGGCTGAAAAGCAGGATGGAAACCATAGCGCAGGCAAAAAACAGGGAGGCAACAATAATGTGGGGGGTCCAGGTTTCGGCCGTAAAATAGCCAATGGCCGAAAAGCAGAAAACGGCGATAATACCGAATATGCGGGCCATACGCGCCAGGCGGCTGTAATACATAAAATTGCCCATGCCGCTGATAAATATAAGCAGCAGAAAACCAGATACCATCAGGCTGTGGTTAAACACATAGGCTTTGCTGGTGGCATTGCTGCGGCCCAGTTCAGAAATAAAATGATTGACAATGGAGTAATCGCCACTATAACTTGCCGCCGCCGAAATGCGGGCGCCCTCGCCCACTATGAGGCAGGCCAAAATGCCCGATAAAGCAGTTACCAGGTTCAGGAAATCGGCATTGGAGAAGAGGTTCCGAAGGCCTTTTTTCAAGTAGGGAAAATAAAATTTGTACACGGCGCGAAAATAATACATGAAAATTTCGCCCGCACTTCAAAAATTGTTAAGCAGCCATTTAATTAATGTTTTTGCGCTAAAATTTTACATAACTGTTACACAAGCCTGAAATCGGAGGCGTATTTCAGTTTAAGGCCGGTTTCATCTTCAATTAACCAGGGCATGGCCATTTTTTCGGGCACTGGCACCTGCGCGCTGGCTTTGTAGGTATTAAAAAGCCGGTCCCAAAAGGCTGTGGTTACGCCGTGGTTATACCGTGGGTTTACAAAGTGGTGGTAAAAGTGGTGTTTGCGCATTTTAAGCCCATAGCCAACCAGCGGCTCGTGGGTATGATATAAGCGGTGGGCGCTTTCGTAAAGCAGATACATGCCTGCCAGCCCGGTTGAAAAAAGCAGGCCGTTCATCCATCCGGCAGAAAGGCCCATTATGAAAGTGCTGCCCGAAAGCACTAACAAGGCCAGCAAGCCCTTTTTGTACATGGGGGCGAAATAATGCGCCTTTGCATGATGCATAAGGTGTTCTTTCCTGATGGGGCCCTGCCCGTGTTTGGCATGCCCAAAAAAGCGGTGGATGATGTATTCCAGAAATGTCCAGAATATAATGCCCGACAATGCAAAAACAATTTTTGTAAGCATAGTAATTAAACAGACGAACAGGTTTCGGAAATATTGCCCGTAAAAAATGCGTACTTGGCTTTTTATAACAATTTATCAAGGGCGGTTTGCCCTATATTTCAACAATGGATACAATAGGGCTGGTTTCTATAATGCTTATTTTGTTTGGGGTAATTGTTTTGGTGCTGCTTTACGCTAACCGCACCAAACGGCTGCAACAAAAAATAGCAGCGCCTTTTCCGCAGGCATGGCGCAATACACTACAGGCCCGGGTGCTGTTTTACACAAAGTTGAACGCTGACTATAAAAAGCTTTTTGAAAAACGGGTTCAGTTTTTTATAGCCACTAAAAGCATTGAAGGGGTGGAAACGGAAGTTGACGATGTAATCCGCTTAATGGTGGCCAGCAGCGCTGTAATACCAACCTTTGCTTTCCCAAAGTATAATTACCCCAATGTGCATACAGTGCTTATTTACCCCAATAGTTTTAATGAGAAGTATCAAACCCAGAGATTCGATGGCAGTAAAGAAAATATTACGGGTATGGTTAGCGGACGCCAGCAAAATGGCACTGTAATATTATCGAAACCCGATTTGGTGCAGGCTTTTGACGGGCTGCCACATAAATCGAATGTGGGCATACACGAATTTGTGCATTTACTGGATAAGGAGGATGGCGATATTGATGGCATACCCGAAATACTTTTGCAGCACCGTTTTGTAGCCCCCTGGCTGCACGAAATACAAATCGAAATAAGACGTATTGAAAAAGGTAAATCGGATATTGACGCTTATGCTGTAACCAGTAAGGCCGAATTTTTAGCCGTCGTAAGCGAATACTTTTTCGATAACCCTGAAAAGTTCTATAAGCGCCACCCTGAATTGTACAAGTGGCTGTCAGAAATTTTTAACCAAAGCGGTACAACTACACAGGGCCATTAATAAAAAATTATCCGTTCTGCTTTCAGCAACTGGCCATCGGGTTTATCATAAAAACCAACCACATAT
>DASZPC010000395.1:0-7527 GCA_035550455.1 Chitinophagales bacterium
AAATGGAGCGGGATAATGAAATTGAAGGGAAAGTACTGCTTCGTTTTGTAGTTGATGAACAGGGAAAAGTGACGGATGTTACAGTAGTAAAATCGGTAAGCCCCGGGCTTGATGCCGAGGCGGTGAGGGTGGTAAAAATGCTGCCGGATTTTAAACCCGGTAAGCAACAAGGCAGGTTAGTGAAGGTGTATTATAACCTGCCTATAGTTTTTAAGTTAAGTGATAATGATGATACCAAGGTGCACAGGCTAAACAGAAGATATGGCGATAATAAGCTGGAACAAAAGGCGGAACAGGCTTATTCAAAAAACAATTTTAAGGACGCCGCAAAGTATTATGCCGAACTTGCCGGCGATACCAAAGATGCAGACGCCTGGTATTTAGCGGCATGCCTGTATGACCATGCCGGGCAAACAAAAAATATGTGCAGCGCTTTAAAAAAGGCCATAGCAGGCGGTTATAAAAGCATAGATACTGCATTGCAGAATAAATGTAAATGAGCCTGGCGGTATTGTAGCAAGTTAACTACTAGCAGGTATTAAGTGCCGAAAAAAAACCTATTTTGCCACTTTAAATTTTTGCAATGGCAAAGGCTAGCGCTAAACCCCAACCAAAACCAGAAAAGAAAACAGCACCGGCTAAGGAAATTGTATTAACGCCGCTTATACCTGAACCATTAGCCAAAAAACTGTTTATAGGGTTTGCCGTTGCCCTGTTTTTGCTGATGGTTACGGTAAGCCACCAGTTTGGCATTTCGGGCGATGAGAATTTTCATCGCGTTTACGGGCACCATGTTTTTAATTTTTACGCCACACTGGGGCACGACCGCACGGCTGTTGATGATAAAGGCGTTGACTCGCTAATGGTATTTTACGGCGGCTTTTACGATGGCACGGCCACCGCCCTGGCTAAAAGTATGCCCATGTTTAACGAATGGGACGTGCGCCATTTCTGGAATTCCATTTTTGGTTTTGTGGCTATGTTGGGGGCGGGCCTGGTGGCGGTTGAAATTGCAGGCTGGCAGGCCGGTTTAATAACGCTGATATTTATGGCCTTTTCGCCGCGCTTTTTTGGCGAAAGCATGAATAACCCCAAGGATATTACGATGGCCACGGGCTATATGCTGTCGTATGTTTTTTTAATTAAGTTTTTAAAGCAATTGCCACAGCCAACGCTGAAAACTACCCTGGGCCTGGGGGCCAGCATAGGGGTGGCCATGGGTATTCGTATTGGCGGCCTGTTGCTTATACCCTATACTTTTATGTTTTATGGTTTGGCCATGCTGCATATTTATGGTTTCGGCAAGCTGTTCGATTTTTCACAATTTAAGGAAAACGTTTGGCCCAGCTTTAAATATGTATTGCTGGCCTCGGCTATGGGCTATTGCCTTAGCCTTTTGTTTTGGCCTTATGGCATGGTGGGGCCTTTTACCCACCCGTTTGAAGTGTTAAGCGAGGCTGAGAAATACCCGGTGCAAATCCGCATTTTGTTCGATGGCAAGCATATTCCGTCAACCGAAGTACCCTGGAATTACATACCACAATGGCTGTTTATTTCAACGCCGTTGTTTGGTTTAATCGGGCTGGCGCTTTCGGTTATCCTTATCCCCTACATGCAGCGCAAGGGTAAGCTGTTGTTGCTGGGCTTTATGTATTTCTCGCTGGTTTTCCCCATTGCTTATGTTATTTATAAAAAGTCGGTGCTTTACGATACCATGCGCCACTTCTTTTTTGTTTACCCTAGTATTATCATCCTTGCGGGTTTAGCGTTTGATTATATAATCAGCTATTTCTCTAAGAACATTAAATATGCCGTAGCGGCAGTTATTGTGGTGCTGGTATTGCTGCCTGCCCGGTTTATGTTTGCCAACCACCCGAATGAATATGTTTATTTTAACGAACTGGAAGGCGGCATTAAAGGGGCTTATGGCTATTACGAAACCGATTACTATATGAACTCGGTAAAACAGTGTGCCGATTGGTTAAAGGCGCACGAAAACCTGAAGCGCCCCGATGGAAAGCTAACCACCATTTATACCAATGCGGTGGCGCCTACCACATTTTACTTTAAGCCCGACAGCAATATTGTAAGTGTGGGCTACGCCAGCTACCGGCAGCGCAATGATAAAGACGCCGATTACGAAATAATGTATTGCCGCTTTGTTGACCGCGATTTGCTGCTGCACGGGGCTTTTCCGCCGGAGCAGGCTGTATATACTGTTTATGCCGATGGCATTCCGCTTTCGTGTGTTATAAAAGTGAGCGATAAAGGGGCCTATGTGGGGCAGGAGTTAATGGGCAAGGGCGATTACGCCGGGGCGGTAGCGGTGCTGGAACCATACGTACAGAAGTACCCTAAAAATGAATTGGCATTGGCTAACCTTGGCCTCTGTTACCTGAACGTGCAGCGCTTTGCCGATGCGCAGCGGGTGCTTAGCCAAAGCCTGGCGCTGGATGCTGAAAACACCAATGGCGATTACTGGCTGGGGCTGGCTTATTTTTACCAGGGCAACTTTAGCCAGGCAGCTAATATACTAACAGGGGTGGTGAAACGGAACCCTTACTTTCCGCCGCCTTACCGGGTGCTTAGCGATTGTATGGCGCGCCTTGGCGACCAGAACGGGGCATCGTATTATGCGGGTATTTACCGCCAACTGGCGGATGGGGGGCAGCAATAAGCCCGGCTTAACCCCTTGTTAACATATTGCCGCAATATTTTACTTTTGTAGAAACCATGCAGCAGCACATAAATACCACCAATAAGCTTATTAGCCGGGCAAGGAAACTGGTTGCACGCAATGAGGAGTTGCTGAAACTAAACCAGGGGCTGGAAGAGCAGGTGCGGAAACTGAAGCAACAACTTGAGGATGAAGGCCTGAAAAACAATGAATTGAACAATAAGATTAAAATCATTAAGTTAGCGCAGAATATTAATGCAGGGCAACCTGCCGAGGGCCAGCAAAAGGCCGAATTGAAAAGAAAAATTAACGAGTTTATAAGGGAAATTGACAATTGCATAATGATGCTTAATGAACAGTGATGAGTGACAAGCATGAAATGGTCAATATCAATGTTTTGATTGCGGAAAGGCTGTATCCGCTGAAAGTTTTGAAGAGTGATGAGGACAAGGTACGGGTGGCAGTAAGTATGATTAACGAGAAGCTGAGAGAGTACCAGCAGTTGTACGATGGCAAAGACAAACAGGATTATCTTGCCATGAGCCTGCTGAATTTTGTGGTGGAGCATGAAAACCTTCAGCTGGCGCACATGCGCGACAGTCATATACTGGAAGAAAAGTTAACAGAGCTTGAAACCGTGCTTGGGCACGTATCTGAATAAAAAAACTTCCCGCACTTTTAACCTTCCCTTGTAAAAGTTTGTTTGTAAAAAAGGTGCTTTTTGGCATAAAAGCCGTAGGGCAGCTATGCGAAAAGTGTTTATAAAACATTCATTAACAATAAACAACCAACAATGGATACTACTGTCATAATCATAGCGGCAATAGCTGTGGTGGCGTTGATTGTAGGCTTACTGGTGGGGCGGTTCTTTACCCAAAAATCGAACCGCGAAATAGAGGCTAAAGGCGAAGAAGAGGTTAAAAAGAAACTCGCCGATGCCAAAGCCGCCGCCGATAAGCTGATAAGCGATGCCCAGCGAAATGCCGAGAATATTAAGAAGGACAAGATGCTCGAATCGAAAGAGTACCACCTTCAGTTAAAAAGCAAGCACGAGGCCGAAGTAGCCGAACGCAACAAAAAGGCAATTGAAAAAGAAACCCAGGCCAAACAGCTTCAAAATGAAGCATCACAGCGTATGCAGGATGTTTCTAAAAAGGAAAAAGAAATTGACAGCCTGCGCGATAACCTGAACAAACAACTGGAACTGGTAAACACCAAGAAGGAACAACTTGAAAAGAGCCATGAGATTTTTGTAAGCAAGTTGGAGCAGATAAGCAACCTTTCGCGCGAAGACGCTAAGAAGGAATTGGTGGAAAATATGACAAAAGAGGCCGAAACCGAGGCTTTGGGGTTGGTTAAAACTCTGATTGACGAAGCCAAAAGCAAAGCTAATAAAGAGGCCAAAAAAATTATTATACAAACCATACAGCGCACAGCGGCTGAAAATGCCATTGAAAACACAGTATCGGTATTTAACCTTGACAGCGATGAGCAGAAGGGCCAGATAATAGGCCGCGAAGGGCGTAATATACGTGCGCTTGAAGCAGCCACCGGTTGCGAATTTGTAGTGGACGATACCCCGGAAGCTATAATCATTTCCGGGTACGACCCCATACGCCGCGAAATAGCCCGCCTTTCGTTGCAAAGGCTGGTAGCCGATGGACGTATACACCCGGCACGTATTGAGGAAGTGGTTGCCAAAACCAAAAAGCAACTTGAAGAACATATACTTGAAATTGGCGAACGCACTGTAATTGATATGGGCATACAGGGTATGCACCAGGAACTGGTAAGGTATGTGGGCCGTATGCGTTTCCGTTCATCGTACGGGCAGAACCTACTGCAGCACTCGCGCGAGGTGGCCAACCTTTGCGCTACCATGGCCTCGGAACTTGGGCTTAACCCTAAATTGGCCAAGCGTGCCGGTTTGCTGCATGATATTGGCAAGGTGCCTGACGAGGAAAGTGAACTTTCGCACGCTTTGCTGGGCGCTAAACTTTGCGAAAAGTATGGCGAACATGCAGCGGTTATAAATGCCGTAGGGGCGCACCACGATGAAATGGAAATGAAGTACGTTATATCGCCCATTGTACAGGCCTGCGATGCTATTTCAGGTGCACGCCCGGGCGCAAGGCGCGAAATAATGGAAGGCTACCTGCAACGTATTAAGGACCTGGAGGCCCTTGCCCAGAATTTTGAAGGGGTAGAGAAGGCCTATGCCATACAGGCAGGCCGTGAACTACGGGTAATAGTGGAGGCTGATAAGGTAGATGATAAAAAGAGCGAAGAACTTTCGTTTGTTATATCGCAGAAGATTGAAAAAGAAATGACTTATCCCGGCCAGGTAAAAGTTACCGTTATCCGCGAAAAACGGAGCGTAAGCGTGGCCCGTTAACAGGCTTCACAATTTTTTAACTTAAAAATCCCGTGCGGTTATGCCCACGGGATTTTTCGTTTATGGCAAAAACCATATCTTTAAAACGTTGTAACAGCTTAGCGAAATGCCCGTTTTTGTTAAAAGGAATAGCCTGAGGTAGATAATTTACATTGTTTATAAACCGATGGCTTTGTGGAAGTAAGAAAGGGCCACAATAATTGAATTTAGGATATGGCGGCTGCAACTTTTATGCCTGAAAACTTATCTTTAGATAAACTAAAAAAGCACTCCCTGGAAATGAAAAAAATCTACCTGTTATTTTTCTCCCTGGCTGTTTATTGGCAAGCTTTTTCGCAAAATTATACTATACTGGGCAATGCCACCTCTTATGCAGGCTGTAATTGCTACCAATTAACCCCCGATGCCGGAAACCAGGGCGGGGCTGTTTTTCAAAACCATACTATAGACCTGAATAATTCGTTCGACTATAAGTTTAATGTTTTTTTAGGCTGCCATAATGGAGATGGGAACCACGGTGCTGATGGCGAAACTTTTGCATTAACCACTAACCCCAATGGTTTGGGTTTAACCGGAGAATATCTGGGCTACGGTAATGGCAGTAACCAACCCTGCTCATTTGCAGTGGAGTTTGATACGTGGAGCAACAGCAGCCACAACGACCCCTCATATGACCATATTGCATTTGAATCGGGTGGCAGCGTAAACCATAATGTGGCCGGCCCCGTACCAGCCCTTCCTAACTCAGGAAATATTGATAACTGCGTATGGCATTCTGTAGAGTTAGTTTGGAACGTAAACACAGGCACATTCACTGTTTATTTTGATGGCAATAACCGGCTGAGTTATACCGATATGAATTTTGTGAACGATTATTTTTGTGGCAACCCCATTGTTAACTGGGGGTGGACAGCAGCTACCGGTGGTGGCAGCAACCAGCAAATAGTTTGTACGCGCAGTATTTCGGGGTGGGTAGCCGGTAATAATTTTCAAAGCTGTACACCTACTATCCAATTTACAGATGTTTCTACATCCAATGTTGGAAACGTGCAATCATGGAACTGGAGTTTTGGCGATGGGGGAACTTCAAATCAGCAAAACCCGAGCCATACTTATGCCGGTAACGGCACCTATACCGCCACTCTTATTATTACTGATGTGAACGGATGTGCTGATACTTCATCGCATACGGTTACTATTGCCAATCCCATCAGTATTACACCTTCGCTTAGCCCACCACCCTGTAATGGCGGGCAGGACGGTAGTATCACTTTATCGGCGGCAGGTGGCTTTGGCGTAAGTGGCGGCCATGGTGGTTACAGTTATAGCTGGAATGATGGCTCGCAGGGTGCCACGCATATAGGGTTAGGGGCAGGAACATACACCGTTACTGCTACTGACGGGGTATGCTCGGCTACGGGCCAATATACCCTTAACCAACCAACAGCATTAACTGCCACTACCAGTAGTGTAGATGCCAGTTGTGGCGCTAATAACGGCCAGGTAAGTATCAGTATATCGGGCGGTACCACGCCTTATACATCGGTAACCTGGGTGCCCGGGCCTTATACCGGTACAACTGTAACTGGACTAGGGGCTAATACCTACATTGCCGATTTTCATGATGCCAACGGATGTTCGGCATTATTGCAATACACGGCAGTGGTTGGCTCAACACCCTGTGGTTACAACCTTTCCACCTCGCACACCAATGCCACCTGTTACGGTGTAAACAATGGTACGGCTACCCTTACTGTAACCGGTGGCGTTGCCCCAATTACTATTACATGGGCTGGCCCCAACTCTTATTCGGGTTCAGGGGCTACTATTACCGGGCTGGCCGGGGGAAGCTATACTTATACTTACCACGATGGCAATAATCAAACTTTTGTGGGTACAATAGTTGTAACCCAGCCCTTGTACCCTATGCACCTTACTATGGATGGAACCAACCCTTCGTGCACAACTAATGACGGGCAAGCCATTGTTTCCGTTGATTCAGGAGGAGTAACACCTTATGGTTATGCGTGGAGTAATGGTAATGGAAACAACCCGGTGGCAAGTAACCTTGGGGCGGGTACCTATACCGTAACTGTAACCGATGCCAATACATGCAGTGCAACCGCCAGTACTACTTTAACAGCGCCACCATCGCTTACGGTAAACGTTACTGTTTCAAATAACGCCTGTTATCAGGCTAACGGTTCAGCCACAGCTAACCCGGTTGGGGGTACCGCGCCCTTTACTTATTTCTGGAGCAATATTTCCAGTGCGCAAACCGATTTGAGCCTGCCACCGGGAAATTATACGGTAACAGTTACCGATGCCAATGCCTGTACCGCTACCGGAACGGCCGTTATAACACAGGCCACACCGCTGGCAGTTAGTATAGCCTCAACTAACATTACCTGCTATGGACAATCGGATGGCAGTATTGATGTTACCACAACGGGCG
>DASZPC010000396.1:0-7571 GCA_035550455.1 Chitinophagales bacterium
GAACCATACAAGCGCATGGCATCATCGTACTTAAGCCGGGGAATTTCGGGTAAATCGTAATGCCTGATTTTTTTAAACACGTGCTGCATCATACCACCAAAGGTTTCAAAAATATCCTCCTGTTCCACATAACTCATTTCACAGTCTATTTGCGAAAACTCGGGCTGGCGGTCGCCACGAAAATCTTCATCGCGAAAACATTTTACAATTTGATAGTAGCGGTCCATACCGGCCACCATCAAAAGCTGCTTTAATATTTGCGGCGATTGGGGCAGGGCATAAAAACTGCCATGCTGCAAACGCGAAGGCACCAGGAAATCGCGGGCGCCTTCGGGGGTTGATTTGATAAGGTTGGGGGTTTCTATTTCTAAAAACTGTTTGCCATCCAGGTATTCGCGCACGGCACGTATTAAGTGGGCACGCATAATAAGCCTGTCGCGCAGCACCGGGCGGCGGATATCGAGATAGCGGTATTTAAGGCGCAGTTCTTCGCTGCCATCGGTATCGTTTTCGATAATAAAGGGCGGCACTTCGCTTTCGCTCAGCACGTTTAATTCGCTTACGGTAATTTCAATATCGCCGGTGGGTATGTTGGGGTTTTTGGCGGCACGTTCGGTTACCTTCCCTTTTACCTGTATTACAAATTCGCGGCCCAGTTTATTGGCACGCCCGCAAAGGGCGGCATCGGTATCTATATTAAAAACCAGTTGCGTAATGCCGTAGCGGTCGCGCAGGTCAATAAAGGTCATGGCGCCAAGAGCGCGGCTTTTTTGCACCCAGCCGCTAAGGGTAACTTCTGCTCCGCGGTTTTGCAATGTAAGTTCGCCGCAGGTGTGTGTACGATACATAAATTAAATTTTGAGCGGGCTAAAATAGTTATTTGACCGAGAAAAGCCCCTACCTACCCCTGCCTTGAAAAAAGGATTTTGAGAACCAGTTAAAGCAGTGCCTTAGCTTAATTGCTGTGCTGTACTTTTTCGATTTTAGGCTTATTTTCTTTAGCCTGCTGCTTTTTGCTTTGGTAGAGTGCCGGGGTAGTTTCTTTTAAGCGTTCGTCTTCGGCCTTTGCCCGTGCGTTTTCATCTTTAGCCAGCTTTATGATTTTATGGATAGCTCCCACATCCTTTAGGATAATAAGACTGTTTTTGGTGGCGTTATCATCAGAAACAAGGCCGAGCGTTAATTCAAATTTAAAGGGGGCTTCTTTACCCAGGCGGATAAGCGGCCCTATGCTCCTGCCCATTTCTTTAAATGAAATGCGTAGCGGCAATTTGAGGTGTACCACGCTGCTATCGGGAATTTCGACAATGCCGTATTTATGGCCTTCCACCCAATTGTTATCGGCTATGGCCACGCGGAACGTAAGGTTTTTAAAATTGAGCGGAAAAGCGTTTTTGTTTATCACCGTGGTTTCGAGGTATAATGTAACCCCATCTATGCTCAGCGAGTCGTAAGCAATTTCATCGAGCTTAACCCTGGGGATAAAAATGAGCGGCTGGCGGGTTTTAATATCAAAGTTGAAATGCTTATGCACCACTATGTTTGTGCCCATGCCGGCCTGTATTTCGTAGTCGGCGCTGTCATCGCCCCGGTTTTCGGCGGCAGTAAGTACCGACACCAGTTTATCGGTATAGGTTACGGCGGGCAGGGTAAATAAGGTGCTGTCCCAACGGCAAATGTTGATGGATTTGGCATAAGTGCTTTTTATTACCTCGGCGCCGTTAATAAAAATTTTGTACTGTAAACTATCGGCCCGGAGGTTAAAAGGAAGTGGATTATGCATAAGCACGTGCGCCATTAAATCGGTGCGGGTGTGGGTAAGATTGGTAATCCGCAGCAAAGCCAGCTCTAACCGGGGTTTAATAAAGGTTTTATAGGGGCTTTTGTTGCGGGCATAGTGTACATAATCTACCAAAAGAAAAATACTACAAGCCAGCAATACCAAGCCCCCTGCCGCTAACAGTATGTTGCGCGCCGTATGCTGCTTTTTTTGATGCGTTTCCATAACACAAATTTACCGTGTTTTGAAACGCCTTAGTTACAACGTTTTATATACTAAAAAATTGTACTAAAAAATATTATATCAACCGGTGAAAAGAGAGAAAACCACCCCCTGTTTGCCCCCTCCGTTTTAAACACTACATTTAGTATGCGCTTTTAATGTGGCTGTTGGTTTTATGTAATGCCTTTAAAACAAGCCGATGAAAAAATACCACCCCTATGTGTGCCTTATGGCCGCTTTATTATTTTTTGCCCGTACAGCGAATGCCCAACCCATGCAACCCGTGCAGCCCACCACCGGCCCCGGATCGGACCAACCGGTGTACAGCAGCGTAACCGAATTTGATTACGGCACCAATGCCAATGCCGATGGTTTTTGGATTTTTGAACCGACAGGCCCCACGCCCGACTCGGCCAACCTGGTGGTGTTTATACACGGCTGGGGCGAAACCAATTTAAAATTTTACGGGGCTTTTATTGACCGCATAGTACGGGCAGGCAATATTGTTATTTGCCCCCGCTACCAAAAAACGGTAGACATTAATTACAGCACATATACCGATAGCTGCGCCCGGGGCCTGCAGCGCGCGCTCGATACCCTGCAACTGCCCGGCCATGTAAAGCCCCGCTTATACAATTATTTTATACTGGGCCACAGCATGGGCGGCGTGCTTACCGCCAACATCACTATGAAGTACCAATACTACAACCTGCCCAAGCCGCTGGCGGCGTTTTCGATGCAACCGGGGGCCGATGTAACGGGGCTTGTACTGCCCGATTACTCGGGCTTTCCGGCAGATGTAAAGTACCTGATTGAAATAGGGAGCGATGATGCTATTGTTGATTCGACTACCGGTAAGTTGCTGTTTTACCAAACTACGGCGGTGCCCACCACGCACAAAAATTTAGTACGGCAAATTGCCGATAACCACGGCACACCGGCTATTACCGCCACGCATTACGAGCCTTTTTCGATTACCAGTAATAATATTTACGACGATGGCGAGAGCAATGTGATTACGCTGGTTTCTACCTTAACGCCGCCCGATGCGGTTGATTTTTATTGTTACTGGAAATTGTGGGATGCGCTGGTTGACTGCGCCCTGCATGGCAATAACTGCGATGTGGCCTTTGGCGATACGTATGCGCAAAAATATATGGGGCAGTGGAGCGATGGCACACCGCTTACCCCTTTGTATGTATTGCCACAGGCCACAGAAACGGCAATAGCACCCCTGGCAGATAATAAACTGGTGGCTGTGTGGCCCAACCCGGCCCCGGCAGGGAATTTTACAGTTAGCATAACCGGCATTAACGGCAACCCTGTTTTTGAACTATATGATATAAGAGGCAGAAAAGTAATGGAACAAAAACTAACCGTTGCCAATACGGTTATAAATACGCCCCTGCCGGGTGGCATGTATTTTTACCAGATAGCCAATGCAGCAGGAATAGCAGCGAAAGGAAAGTTAATAGTGAAATAACTGTAAATGGCTGGTGACTGGAAAGGTTGGGGCACAGCCCAAAATCATCTTATTACCGCTCCCATCTCCGGAAAAAATTCCGTATAAAGCGCTTATAATCAGCGGGTTATCTATTTTTACCTGTTTTTTGCGGGTCCCTTTCCTGATTATCAATAAGTTATCTATTTTCTAATCATCTATTTGTTACTGATAATCAATTACTTATCTATTAATAGACAATTTCAGGCCTACTATTGATTTTCAATCAGTTACAGCGCAATTCCTGGTTTTGGCTTCATCTTATTACATTTTTGTTTTTCCAGCTTCAAAAGCGCGGTTGTATTAGCCTTCCCCTTTAGGGGAAGGTTTGGGTGGGGTTCAATATTTCAAAGAGCGATAGTAGCTAAAAAGCCAACCCCTACAAATATAAACCGGGCAACCATACCCTTATGTATAATAAGCCATGTGTAATTACACATAAAATGTGAAACTAAAGTAACCGCAACAGGCTTTCCTCTTTATTATCAACCAGGCACGGGCGGACGCTCGCGCCAGTTGGGATTGGAGTGGGCGACCGACAACGGTCAAGAAACTACTAAATCTTTCTCCTATTCCCGTTTTTATCGAATATTTGATGCAAATGTCTTTCTGTGAACGCTACTAATATTATCGCGAAAACCAATAAAAGTACCGAGCCAATAATAGTCCCAATAGCCCCAATGTCGGGAAGCCCAAACGAAATTAACCCTACACCAGTTAATATCCCTCCTTCTATCATCAAAAGGTTTGCAGCATAGCTATTAGCTACGGCCCAGGTATCTGAATTTTGTTTTGCAAATGGGGACCTATATCCAAATGCTATGTTCATCGGAGGGGGAAATTTTTTGAGCACGAATCCCAAAAGAAGAATGATCAGGCCAAATGGCAATATTGAAATGACTAAACTATTCATACTTTAATATTTTGGCTCTTTATAAATAGCTGTTTTGTACAGCACTTACTTCTTTTGCATGTATTCCCGGTCAATATATTTAAAACTATAAATATCCCCGTTATTGCTATATTAAAACAAACTTACAATGAATAGTTGAAGCTACTATAAATATAGCGGCATATTTTGGCATCTATGTCAGATGCATTTTTTGTATCTGCTGTCATCGGCTATAAGATTGCAAATGCTTCCGTTGATTTCTCCCTAAAAACGGATTTTAATGCCTTAACTTTCGGTTGAACCAACTGAGTCAATGTTTTTAGCAAATTGATTAGGGGCATATATATCATCTATATATGCCGTCAAAAGAACTTCAGAAATCATTTCCTCATAGTTTTCTTTAATAACCTTTTTAACCATGCTATCCTTATACATTCGCATACAAGCCTGACACTTGTGGGCATACATGTTTTCCCATTTTATATCAGGGTTTTTATGTGCCGCCCATGCAAGTATTTTTTCAGGACCCATATAGCGTAACCATAATTTTAAAAAGTCCTTTTCTGATTTATCAATAGCTTCTTTCAAAAATGTATCCCCTCGACAAATTTCAGAGTTTAATTCCGGAATCAGTCGCATGCCTAACCCACAACACGAACCGATTTTGCCGTTAGCTTGAATAACATACGTTTCCAAAACACTATCACAACCACCCCTTGCAGCTAAATTCTCCATGTTTGAAACTTTTCCTTCCGGATATTTTTCAATCAGACTTGGATTTAATGGCATCCAAGGACTTTCAATGTACTGTAATCTCATTTTTGCTTCTTCACTTAGACCTTTCAGCATTTCATGATTTTTGATAGTATCGATCGTAACTACAGAGTATTGCTTTAATTCAATCATTATCAACACAGGTAGCAACTTTTCTAAAGAAAGCTTTGCCGCAAGCATAACGCTTTCCAGTGGTATAAATTTGGTATGTTCATCTCCAGTACTAAAATTTATCTCATTTAGACCAGCTGCTATAAGCTCATTCAAAACCTTGTTCAGCCTCAGCGGGGTCTTCCTGTGTTTTGCTTTTGTTCAGCTGGAGACCCTGCGTCCAAAATAACCAGGCACGGGCGGATGCTAGCGCCAGTTGGGGAAATATCACTTAGTTACTTTTTTCGCCTTATCGAAACTTGTCTGAATATTCGGCATCGGTAGGGAGGCCCCTTGTTGCTCCATTGATTTTCTGACAACTTCTCTACCTTTCTTTGATACCTTTTTTAAATCATTTTCCGTTGCATTTAAATCCTTATAGATGATATTTATGAACATAAAAGCTTCACGAAATGAGCCGCTTGAGATTTTTTTGGCTTCAAATACTGAACTTGAGTGACTGATATAAACATTATTAGGATCGCTTAAAAAGTCTGCCATTACCTTTAAGTCAGCTTCATTTAAATCAGCCTTTTCATTATCTATTCTGAATTTAAAATGTTTATGCTTAGTTACCGACATGAGTAATAATTTGCTTGGACTTGTCCTTTATGGTCTGTGTTAATTTGTCAAAGTTAGCCATTGCCACTTTTCTTTCATCGCTATTCATTCTGCTAATAGCTTCCAAAGCCATTCGGGCAATATCAAGCTTTACCACGTTGCCTTCAAAGGTTACTTTTGAATTCTCCTCTTTTCCTTGTTTCTCAAAATGGTTCTTAACAATTTCAAGAATTGAAATATTATCTCCGGCATCTTCAAGTGGCTGGAAAGCCTTTAATTCCAATGACTCCGAAAATTTTTTGCAATATTGATTATAGGCAGCTATGTATATTTCACTGGGGAAAAGATCTTCAAAAGTTACGGCACTATTCCGTTCAAGTATTGCCCCAATGCTTAAAAGATGCCATTTCCCAGTTTGAATATTTTTCAGAACAGATTTATTTCGAGCAACATCGTTGCCAGGGCCATCGCCATCTACAACAATAATTCCTGCTAGATCAAGGCAATTAACGCCCAGGTAGTTGACAATTTGCGGGATCTTTGAAGCTGATTCGGCATCAAAAATATTTAACCATTCCAGTTCTCCCGTATTATCGTTTTGAAATAGTTCATGAAGGATATATTTTTCAACTATGCCCTCAACAACAAGATTAATATCGCCTAAAAGGAAAGAATCATTAAGGAGAATACCCAATTCGCGCCTCATTACCTGGTAATTACTTTTCCATGGCTTTGTCAATACTTTACTGCCTTTTTTGCCAGACCTTTTTACATATATTAGGCTTGCGGGTGTATTCCTTAAGGTAAGAAATGGATTATGGGTTGTATATACTAATTGATTAGAAACAGTAAGTTCATTAAACGTATTGAGCAAATCTCTGGCTCCTTTGGGATGTAAATTTAGCCCTGGTTCATCAAGTAGGTATATTATATGTTTTTCATAAGCCAGATTTGAATACAACTTATTTACTAAAAAGAAAAAATAATAACGAAATCCCGGTGCACGTTCATTTATGGTAGAGGCCTTTTTAGAACTGTCTTTTATGATCAAATTATACTTTTCACCCTGCTTTGAAATTGCTAACTGAATAGAACCATCTTGTTTGTAATGCTCCTTAAAAATTTCATTCAACTTCTCATTGGAGTCCTCAATAATTGTATGCAGTTCGTTGTCGTCAGCGACTTTAAGTTCATTCATATCTTTTAATCCACCGAGATAAAAAAGTTTTCTAAGAGAATCGAACCTTTTATCAGACGAAAGCAGTTCTTCCGTTGTGGCAGGTTCAAATATCATTTCCTCCTGCTCAAAGAAAAGAATGGCAGGATATATTTCATTATAAAATCTATCCAGAAACTCTGCCCGGTTCTTTATATATTTAAACAAGTCGTAACTTCCGGTGGTTTCATTGTAAATTTCAATGCTTATATTATCAGGTATATTTCCCCACCGTTTAACTTGTAAATAAAAAATTCCGGGTACTTTTTGCGAAGTATTACTCTCGGCACCTGTTAAAAGGGAATCTTTCTCCGGTCCAGCAATATAAGAGTTTATCCATTCCATGTCATCTTCCGTCAACTCAAAAACGCCGGAGATAAAGGGGTATAATTCTCTATAGTTATTAGCAAGTTTGGAGGTTAAGTCTTTAGTGAAGTCAATGTCGTAAAAATTTAGGCAACTGATTGCTTTTAAA
>DASZPC010000397.1:0-1668 GCA_035550455.1 Chitinophagales bacterium
CAGGCCACGCTACGGATGGCAACGAGGTCGATAATCATCCATCAAAACCTTTTTACCGTCCCGGCCGGGCTGTAAAAAAAGCACTCACCGGCCGCTTTCAAATGATCGCCGCACTGGCAGTCATGTTGCTTTTCGGATTGAAAGCCAATGCACAAACCCACGTCACCGGTAAAATATTAGATGCCGGTACGAAAGAGCCGTTGATCGGGGCGACCGTGCTGGTAAAAGGAACAACTACGGCCGCATCGGCAGGATTAGATGGTACTTTCAGATTAACTGTTCCGGCAGACCAGGCTAATGGGACTTTAGTAATAAGCTATATAAGCTACATCACCCAGGAAATACCGCTGGAAGGGAAAACTAAACTTGGCGAGATCGACCTGAAACCGAGCAGCACTGCAATGAATGAAGTAGTGATCACCGGCGATGTAGCTATTGACAGGAAAACCCCGGTAGTTGCAACAAGCTTAGGCCCTGAATTTATAGAAGAACACGTTGGTAACGGTGACATACCCGACCTGGTACAGGGCGTACCCGGTGTTATGACAACACAAGGTGATGGCGGTTACGGCGACGGTACGGTTAGCATCAGGGGTTTCTCGAGCCGCAGCGGGAACGGTAACGTTGCTTATGTGGTAAACGGTCTTCCCATTAATGACCCCGAAACCGGTGCAATTTATTGGTCCGACTTTACCGGTATAACCGATGTTGCCCGCTCGATACAGGTACAGCGCGGCTTAGGCGCTTCAAAAATTATTGTACCGTCATTTGGCGGCACGGTAAACGTAATCACACGTACTACAGACCAGGAGAAGGGCGGCTTTGTTTCAGAAGGGATAGGTTCTTATGGTTATAACAAAACGTCTATTATGGTTTCGACCGGTCGGACAGCTGGTGGCTGGGCCGCAACTGTACAGGGCAGCCGCGAACAGGGCGCATATCCGTTTGATGGCTCGGATTATTTAGGGTATAATTACTTTTTAAATATTTCAAAAGAACTTAGCCCCAGGCAAACCATTTATTTAAATGTCATCGGAAATACCCAAACTCACGGTCAAAGGCCCGAGCAATATTTATATCCCAACTCTAATGCAGGCAATTTCCTGGCTGCGCCGCAGGGCACTGCCTGGAATGAATGGTACGGTTATAAAGATGGTAAAACTTACAATCCTTATAATAACTTTTACAGTGAGCCTATTATAACGCTTAACCATGACTGGACCATTAATGACAAATCGAGCCTTTCGACAGTTTTTTACGGCATATTCGGTAACGGCGGCGGAGGCGGTTTGAACAATAGTTCGGGTTCCGTAAGCCAGCTCTCTTTACCAAGGGCCGGCGGTCTTTATACGGCTGTAAACTATACAGCTCTTGAGGGTATCAATGCCCAAAATACCAATGGCGCTGCTACCTGGTATGCTTACGATTCTCACAGCACCACAAACTGGTACGGTTTAAGAAGCACTTACCGGACTTTGTTAGGTAAATACATCGATTTCCAGGCAGGTATAGATTTAAGATATTACCAGGGCGACCACTCCGAAAGAGTTGACGATCTGTTCGGGGCCGATTATGTAGCTTTCCCGTATACCGGTAATCCTGCACAGGGTAAAACAGGCGGCAATATCAATGATCCGTCAGGCATAGTGGGTATTGGAGGCCTGATAG
>DASZPC010000398.1:0-6617 GCA_035550455.1 Chitinophagales bacterium
AGCAGCCAAATTAATGGGTACGGTCCCCTCGGTTATTTTCGGTGGTTGCATGACACTGGTTGTTGTAGTGGTAACCTATGTGCTTTCGCCCACTATGCGAAAGCTTAAGTTATAAATTGGTTTAAAGGCTTGCGCAAATCCGGTTCGGGCATTATTTTCTATACCGGGCAGGCTGCGGAATTTGTGGGCAGGCAAACTTGATTCATGAAATTAACGCAAAACGAATCGGTTTTTTTTGTAGGGGTTGTGCATAGCGGAACAGAGGAGCAGCTAACTGAACTGCTGAACTCTATTGCCCGGCAAGACCGTGAAACATTGCGCATTGAAACGGTGGTGTTTTATAAAACAAAGCCGGCTAGCGCACCGGGGCATGTAAAGGCGCAGCAGTATAGTAACGAGCAAGAGCTTTTTGATGGCCTGCTGGGGGCTATGGAAAACTCAAATGCAGCTTACCATACTTTGTTAAGCAGTAAAGAGTGTTTTTACGAAGGGGTTTTTGAGGCCATTGACCACATTTTTAAAGATTATCCCGAAATAAACTGGCTTACAGGCATACAAACGCTACAGGCGCAAAAGGGCTTTAATGTTATAACCGGCAATACCGCCTGCCGCCGTTGGAATTTTGATATTTACGAAAAGTCGTTGTACAAAAGCACTATCAGGTATATACCCCCCGGTTCCACTTTTTGGCGTAAGGCAGCCTGGCAAAAGGCGCTGCCGCATCTTTATTTTGTTTCAGAACAAAGCCTTTTTGCCGATGTTTGGCGGGCATTGTTTAAAACACAGAAGCTATATACATCCAATATTTATATTTCATCAGTAGCAAATACACCCACACCCATAAGCGAGGAAAATATATTACAGTACGAGCTAATAGAAGATTCATGGCTGGACCGGATAACCGAATTCTTTTTTGTAAATAACCTGCCTGTACTGCGGTCTATTTACAAAAACAGGGAAAAGCTGACACCGGTGGTAAGGTTCGACCATAAAAAAATGTCGTATTATTTGTACGAATACTAAATGTGGCTTATGGTGTACCCTAAAATAAGTATCATAACAGCCTCGCTTAACGGGGCGGCGTATATAGAAGATTGTATCCGCTCAATTGTTGAGCAGGGCTACCCGGCGCTGGAGTATATTATTGTTGATGGGGGCAGCACCGATGGCACCATGGAAATTGTACAAAAGTACGCCGACAAAATAACACTGGTACTAACCGAAAAAGACGCAGGCCCAGGCCAGGCCATTAACAACGGGTTTAAATATGCCACCGGCGAAATTATGGGCTGGGTAAATACCGATGACCGGCTGCACCCAAAATCGCTTTTTGCCATTGCCGAAATATTCAACACTCTGCCCGAAGTGGATTGGGCTATGGGTTTCCCCACCTGGTTTAGCTCCCAAGGGATTTGCATTAACGAAATTTACTACAACCTGGGCCGGTTTTATTACAGCCCTAAATACATTAACGATAACCTGCATTTAAAATTCGCGCGCTGGAGCAAACGCCGCTTTGCTATGGGCGATTTCAGCGCTATACAACAGGAAAGTGTTTTTTGGCGCAGGGCACTATGGGAAAAAAGCGGGGCGCATATTATGGAAAACGTAATTGCCTTTGACCTTGAGCTTTGGACCCGCTTTTTTGAACATGCCCAGCTTTATACGGCCAATGTGTTGGTGGGCGGTTTCAGGATACATGGCAACCAGATTAGCTTTAACCAGCGCAACCGTTACCGCGAAGAAGCGCAAAGGTTTATTGATGCCTTTAGGGAAAAACTGTTTTCGCAAAGAATAAAATTCGGTATCGAAAACATGCTGGCGCGGCTAATGAAGCCTTTTTATTATTACAACATACCTTTTTTACGCCAGGTGTACCCCAACCTGCTTAACCTGCCGCCCTACCTTATTTACGACCTGCATCAACAGAAATTTGCCCTGGTAACCGACAGGCATGAGAAGAAATATTAGTAATTTGGCAAACAATGCTTGATAAGGAAATACTCGATGAATACAACCGGCACAGGGTTACAAACGATAAGTCGGTTATATGCCATGCGCCGTTTACCAACATAAATTTTGCCCAAAACGGCAACATGACTGCCTGTTGTTTTAACCGGTCGCATATATTTGGGCAGTACCCAAAGCAAACCATACGCGAGGCCTGGTATGGTGAACCAGCAGACCGGCTACGTGGCTACATCCGTAAAAACGATTTGGGCGGCGGCTGCAAAATGTGCGGACTGGCTTTTGAGGTAAAAAACTTTTCGGGTGCTAAAGCCGGTTATTACGATAGCTATGTCGATGTGCCGGAAGCAGGACCAAAGCAAAATTTTATTGAAAAGCTTTTCGGCAACAAACAGGATAAGCCCGTAGCGCCACCCCGTGTGTTCGAGTTTGAGTTATCAAACACCTGTAACCTGGAGTGTGTAATGTGCGATGGGTATTTTTCATCTACTATTCGTAATAAGCGGGAGCATCTGCCGCCGGTTAAAAACCCGTACGATGATAAGTTTGTAGAGGAGGTGGCTTCGTTTTTACCCGGTATTACCGATTTAAAATTTTTGGGCGGCGAACCATTTTTGATAGAAATTTACCTGAAGATATGGGAGCGGGTGCTCGAAATAAACCCCGGCATTAAAATCCATATTACCACGAATGGCAGTGTAATGAACAGCCGTATTAAAAACCTGCTTGACAGGTTGAACTGCGGTATTGTGGTTTCCATGGATTCTTTAAACCCGGCACATTATGCGGCTATCCGCAAGGGCGCAGAGTTGGAAAGGACATTGGAAAACATGGAATACTTCCGCAGCCTGGCTAAAACTAAAAACACATACTTTTCAATAGCCGCCTGCCCTATGCGGCAAAACTGGCAGGATATACCCGCGCTGGTTGATTATGCCAATGAGCGCGATATATCCATACACTTTAATATTGTATGGAACCCGCAGCATGTATCGCTGCGCTTTGAAAAAGCCGCATTTTTACGCAACGTAATAGCTACTTACAGCGCTTATAAACCTGCTGCGGTAAGCCCCATGCAGCAACAGAACTACGAAAGGTTTATGGAGCTAACTAATCAGGTAAAGTACTGGGAAAACGAACGCCGAAACCTTGAGCAAAGTGGTAATGGCTTGTACCAACGGGCTCTTGATGCTGCTGAAAAAGAGCAAAAAGAAGGCACAGATTTAAAACCGGCCATAGCCGCACTTTTGCTGGAACAATGTACCGGCGGCCCTGAAAAATACGAAGCTGCTAAAAATAAACTGACCGGTATTGCGGCCACTATGCCGGCCACAGATTTTATAAAAAACTATTTAGAAGCCGTTTGGTACAGCCTCGAAAAATCGGGCATGGCGGATAAGAGGATAAAAACAAGGCTCAGTGAAATTGAAAAAGCTGCTATGCAGTTGCCCGATAAAGAAACGCTGGTTAGCGATATTATAAGCAATGGCGCCGAGGCACAGTTCAGTTACTTTTTATACGAGGATATAGACCTGCTGAAAGATACCATTACCAACCGGTACTCAGTTTCGCCCGCTTAAATAACCGGCAAGCATTTTCTGCGCTTCTTCAAACGGGTGCGATTTTAAAGCATCGGCAATAGCTGCCGGTGGCGAGGAATTCATCAACTCAACAAATGATTCAAGCGATTTATTATCGGCCATTGACTGGCGCAGCAAGCGCAGCTTTTCCAGCACATTATTTTTATCGGGTTCGGTATAACCTGCTTGTTCCATGTATTCGCTTACGCGGCTTAAATAGGCAGTGTTGGTAACGGCCGGGTTGGCGGTTTCGTTGGCTTCGCGCTGGCGTGCCTCCAGCATCCAGTTATATATCTGGTTGTTTACAAGGTTGTTGAAAGTGCCGGTGTTATAACGGTAAAGCCAATCGGGGGTTTTATCGTTGCGTGGGGCAATAGGTTCGTTTTTAAGTGTGGTGTATATTTCCTCCAGCTTCTGCGAAGATAGGTTCCAGATGGCTTGGTCAAGGGGCCGTTCAATAGTGTTGTACCAAATGTGCACGGCATTTTCGTTGCAGAAGTTTACAAACCGCGCCATTTCGTGCCAGTTTTGGCGCATGGGGTTTACCATTACACAAAGGGTGCGGTTGTGTTGATGGCAAAAATCGCGGAACCACTTAAAATGTTCTAACACCCGGTCTATGTCAGAATTAACCCTGATGTTATCGTAAGTTTCATGGCTCATGCCATCAATAGAAATATTGAGGTGAAAATTACCGCGGGTTAAATAGTCTTTTACGCGCTCGTTCAGCACGGTGCCGTTAGTGGCAACCACTACCCGTAGTTTTGGGTTTAGCTGTAATATGTTATCCCAAATTTGCCAGTAGGTTTTTATTAAAAAAGGTTCGCCGCCGTTAAAGCGCGCCTCGTGCAGGTGGGGTATAAACTCCTGTAACTCCTGCACAAATTTTTCGCCATAAGGCGATTTCAGGGCCGGCAAGTGTTCGCGGTTGCGCCTTATAGACGATGAAAGCAACCCGGTACACATGGTACATTCAAGGTTGCAGGTGTTTGATAGCTCAAACTCCATTAACGATGGGTATTCTGTTAACGGGAACTGATTGTCGTAAGCACGGGACAGCACATTTACAAAATTCCGGTTTTGCAGGTTGTGTTTACAAGTGCTGCATTTATAATCCAGGTCGAAGGCTTTAATGTGTTCCCTTAATTTGGTAAACTTTTCGCCGTTCCATATTTCTTTAAGGGTGCGCTCTTCGCTGTATATTTCAGGGTCGTGAAAAGTGAGCCAGCAATTGGCAATATGCCCCAGTGAGTTAAAATACATGTTGTTAAAGGGTGCATGGCAAATGTATTGGGGGCTGGTATTGGTGCGCGATTCGTAATAGGCTTTAACTATCTCACTGGGTAGGGCATTGGCGGGTTTCATTTCCTTATCGGGGGAAAACATATTATCGCCCACAATTGCCGTGAGAATTTTTTTCAGCATCGCAACATTCGTTCAAACACAGGCTATATAGCCATCCGCTCATAGTGCATTACCACATCGGCGGGCTTATATTTTTCAATTACGCTCCAGAATTCGGGGAACACTTCAGGGAAACTTTCCTGGCGGTATTTATCGTGCCTTACTATCGTCCTGAAAAACTCAGCGAAATCATGTTGCTCGTCAGCATTCAAAAAGGTAATCAGGTTCTCAATAGTTTTAGTCCGGGTTTCCTCCATCCTGTAACTGGTACGCACAAAATTTTTGAGGCGTTCGGCAATTAACTGCTTTATTTCATGGGGCAGGGTTTGCATGGAAAGGCTCCAGGGGGCATACACCAAATTCCAGAAAACCGGCAGGCCGGGGAAATGCTCGTTCATAAACTCAAAATACTCAGGAAAATAAAACACGTTCATAGCCGTAACCGAGCAGCATATTTTGCACTCAATGGTATCATTGGCGGTAAAGCCGCCGTGTGCAATGTATTTGCGCATGTTATCAACCACCACCTCCCATTTGGCATAGCCACGTTGGTACTCAAAGCGGGGGCCAATATCATCGATACTGAAATTGAGGAATACCTTTTTGAACTTTTTGAACAAACCGGCAATCTCATCGGTATAAACAGTGGTGTTGGTATTGATAAGGATAGTAATGTGCGATGAATGCCCGCTTTCAACACAGTAACGCATCAGCTCGATATTCATATCATTAAGCAGGGGTTCGCCGCCAAAGTACCCTATCTCGGTAAAATTGGGCACCCATTTTTTAATAATATCAAAATTATCGGCAGTTAAATTGATGTGGGTTTCACCGTCAACACCATATAAATCTTTAGCTTCTTTTATCCATTTGGTAGAGGCGTGCGACCAGCAAATACGGCAACGCAGGTTACAAACATTGCTGGCGTTAATTTCAACACGCATAGGCGAAAGCGGGCTTTCAACCTGACTGTCGGGTACGCGGTAGTTATACGAATCATAGCGCATGGGCTTTAAACCCAGGGCCTGTTCTTTCCAGCACTGCACACAGCCTTTGGTGCGTACGTTGTTCTTAAAGTTTTCGCGCATGGTTTGCATGTAATCTGAATTCCATGCGTCTTCAATAGTGGCTTTACCTACTTCCAGTATTTCGCCGTTGTGGGTAATAAAATCCTCGTGCTTGCTACAGGGTTTAAAACGCCCCTCGGCGCTCATAAGTACCTGAAAAAAAGGATAATAGCAGAAATCGGTTTTGTCGGGATCGTACATGTTCAATTACATTTAGCAGTTAATAAAATTTCCGCAAGGCCAAACTTCCCCTCCGCCTGTTAAAGGTATAAAGATATTCCAAACTTTCCCATAAAAGCGGCATAAAATGGGCTTATATACCAAGCCTAGTAACCACCTGCCAAAGGGCAAGTTTCAGCCTGTCTAAAGTAGGCCGTTCGATATATACATCGCGCTTGCTGAAGTGTTTCTGGTATTTTTTCAGCGTTTCTATATAAAAGCTGTAATAGTTAAACAGCAAGGGGTCGGCGCCGCTGAGTATTTCGCGGATGGTGTTATCGTTAAAATGGATAAAAACAATGGGAAAACTGCCCGCAATAACTACCCGGTGGTTAACCAGTTCGCGGCTGCATATTTCAGTGTTCCACCCGGCAATATT
>DASZPC010000399.1:0-4155 GCA_035550455.1 Chitinophagales bacterium
AAAGGCACATCCGGAAAAAGAAGAAAGAGATGCCATAGCATCGTACGAGTCGGCTGAATACAATACCCTTGCCTGGCGGCAGTTGTTTGCCAAAGATTATGACGGGGCTGTAAACGCCTGCTTTGCAGGGCGTAAAATAGACCCACATAACGATGTTATATACACCAACCTGGCGCTGGCTTATTTGTTTAAAGGTGATTACAAGAAGGCCGAAGGTGTTTATTTGAATTACAGGAACAAAAACTACTATTATTCAGACAAGCCGTTTAAAAAAGGGTTTCTCGAAGATTTAAAAACCTTTGAAGATGCCGGGTATATTAAAGCAAATGACCCTGAAATAGTAAAAATTAAACAACTATTAAAATAAATGTACACTTATGAACGCTGAAGAATTTAAAGACTATGTTGACAACCGCTACACTAAGCAGATGGATTACTACAGTAAGGCCTCGGCGAAGAACCAGCAAATGTACAAGCGGTTTCAGTGGACGCTTATAATTTTATCGGCGCTAACACCGGTGCTTGCCGGTGTAGGCGATAAATGTACTATACTGCATTACGTTGTTATTATCATATCTGCTGTAGTGGCTATATTAACTACCGGGCTTAAAACGTTTCAATTCCAGGAGTTGTGGATTATATACCGCACTACTTACGAACGCCTGAAACCCGAGATACATTACTATCATTCAAACAGTCCGCCGTATAATACCACAGGGGCCGATAAAGAAGCCCTGTTTGTGCAGCGTGTGGAAGATATACTGGCAGCCGAACATTCGCAATGGCCCGCCGGCAAAGCTATAAACAACGATAAGAAGTAAATTATAATCCAATTTTATTTAAAAGGGCGCATGAAGAAACCCAACTGCGCCTTTTTCTTTTTGCTGTTTATTGTTTCTTCTTCAACTCTTCCATTTCCTGAAGGATTTGTGCGTTTTGCTTTTTCAAATCTTCAATGGTTTTTTGTTGTTCCTGCACAGCGCCAATTAATACGGGTATCAACTCAGTATAATTAAGGCCTTTAAAGTTAACCGAGTCCCTCAACATTTTGCCGTTCTTTTCATCGCCGTTTTCGTAGTAGGCGGGTTGGTGTACATTAGCCACAATAGCAGGCATTACTTGTTCCACTTCATCGGCAATTAAACCATACTGCTGGCCGTTTGGCAGGCCCATGTATGGGTATTTACCGGTATTAAAAGTATAGGTGCTGGGTTTAAGCTGGTTAATAATATCAACGGCGTTAGTAATGGGCTTAATATCCTGTTTTAATTTTCTGTCGGAGGAGGTAATAGTACCAGTAGCATACACATTACCACTAAAATAACCGGCATAATTAGTGGTGCTTGCGCCCGACCCACTGGCATAAATGCCATAAGCATAGTTACCGCCATACCCATAGGCATATACACCGTAATTGGTGCCCGTAGCGTACCATCCGTAGCCACGTACACCGTAGTTAGTGCCACTGGCAGAATTTGTTCCCTCCCCATCAACGCCTATATAACCGCCTATACCTGCCACACCGTAGCCACTACCACCGGTGGTGTTGCTAACAGCATATACACCATAGCCGCTGGCCGTGTTTGTAAAATTGCCAGCCCTTGTAGCGCTGCTGGTAACATCGAGGGTATAGGCTGGCGAGGATGTGCCAATGCCAACCTTAGTACTGGCCGAAGCCCCGTTAACGCCGTTAATGGCCCCTAAAACAATACTATTGCTTGTAGAAACATAGGCAAGCGCCCCTATGGCGGTAGCGTAGGTAAGATTAGAGCTGGCCACATCGGTATATGCTCCCAGGCCCAGGTTATAGCTGCCGGTAAAATTGTCATAAAAAGAATGGTACCCCAATGAGGCATTGTAGGCGCCGGTGGTATTTTCGCGCAGCGCCCAAAAACCCAAGGCGCTATTGCCGTAACCAGTGCTATTTTGGTCCATAGCGCCTGCCCCACAAACCGCATTAAGGTAACCTGTAGTGTTGCTGGTTAAAGCATACTCGCCAATAGCTGTGTTCTGGTAACCAGTGGTATTATTATAAAACGACGACTTACCAACAGATGTGTTTGAATAGCCAGTGGTGTTGCTATACATAGAAACATACCCTACCGCTGTATTATCGGAACCAGTAGTACTTGTTAGCATGGCATTGTACCCAAGAGCGGTGTTATCGCTACCGGTAGTATTTTGGGCCAAGGCACTGTAGCCCACAGCCACAAGGGATGTACCGGAGGTACTGTTGGCCAGGGCAAAGTAACCCAGGGCGCTGTTGCCCGATACAGTAGTGCTTGTATACAAAGCATTTTCGCCTACGGCGGTGTTGAACACGCCTGTAGTATTGTGTGTAAGGGCATTTACCCCCACGGCCGAGTTGTGAGAGCCAGTGGTATTGGCATTTAAAGCATAGGTACCCAGGGCGGTATTATTAATACCTGTTGTGTTGCTGTACATTACATCGGAGCCCACGCCTGTGTTAAGGGTACCGGAAGTATTGCTATACAAAGCAAAGGCGCCAATGCCAGTATTAATGCCGGCTGTAGAAGAGTAGAGCGCTGCATGGCCAAAGGCTGTAACGCGGTTAGCATCGGACGAAGCCGCTGCATTGGTACCAAAAGCGCTGTTGAAAGCCCCGCTTGTGTTAGCGGCCAGGGCATTGTACCCGAATGCACTATTACCGAAAGACCCGTTTTGGCTGCGCAGGGCGCGGTAACCTACAGCCGTATTGCCTGCACTACCGGTATTATTTAATAAGGCACTATCGCCCACCGCTACGTTGAATGCAGCATAATTGCCTGAATACATGGCAAAGGGGCCTATGGCCACATTACCGGTACCGGTGGTATTGGACCAGCCAGCATAATAACCCAGGGCGGCGTTATCGCTACCGGTAGTGGTGCTCATCATAGCGTAAGTACCAACAGCCGTGTTGTGGTTAGCAATAGTACTGTAATAAAGGGCATCGAAACCAAAGGCGGCATTTTCGTAACCGGTGGTATTGGCATACATTGATTTTGTACCATAAGCCGAATTGTTGAGCCCCGTAGTATTAGCAATAAGCGACCAATAGCCCATAGCGGTATTGCGCAAACCGGTGGTATTGTTGGTAAGCGCCCCCGCACCCACTGCGGTGTTAATGGCACCACTGGTATTACTAAACAAGGCCGAATCACCGATAGCTACAAGGCCAAAACCCGAAGTATTTTTATACAGTGCATTACCGCCCACCGCCGTAATTTGGTTAAGCGTGGTGTTAGACAGGCCTGCGTTATAGCCCACAAAAACGTTTTCGCCGCCGGTGCTGTTATTAATGCCTGCATAATACCCTATAGCCACATTGTAGCTACCGCTGGAATTGTTGCTCATGGCAAAAAAGCCTGCCGCTGTATTACCATTACCAGTAGTGCTGTATTGCAATGCGGCGTTACCCAAACCGGTATTATTGTTGCCGGTAGTATTGCTTAGCAAGGTATTGGCCCCAATTGCCGAGTTAGAAAACCCGGTGGTATTATCAGTAAGGGCCCCTATACCAATGGCGGTGTTCCATGCGCCCGATGTAGTATTATACATGGCACTGACGCCCACTGCTGTATTGTTATAGCCAGTGGTGTTATCATTTAAGGCACTGGCGCCTATGGCGGTGTTCCAGTAACCGGTAGTGTTTGAAACAAGGGCCGAGTTGCCGAAGCCCGAGTTGGCATAGCCAGTGGTATTGGCCATAAGGGCTTTGTTGCCAAAAGCCGCATTGTAACTACCAGTGCTAGTGGGGTTGAGCGCCAAAACACCCCAGGAGGTATTATACGAAGCGGCATTCAGCAGGCCCGATTGTACATTGTTGCGTTTAAACACCACATCCTTGTCATCGGTGGTGCCCATAAAATTAGTGGAAGGATTGGTACCGGCATTTCCGGTTAAGCCCCATGCGTTTGACGAACCATCGGCACCAGTTGCACCAGTTGCGCCAGTACTACCAGTAGCGCCAGTAACGCCGGTTGCGCCGGTTACACCAGTGGAACCTGTATTACCTGTTACGCCAGTAGCCCCTGTTGCTCCTGTACTTCCTGTAGCACCGGTTAAACCAGTGGCACCGGTGGCACCGGTAGTACCCGGGGAGCCATCGTTACCCGTAGCGCCGGTTGGCCCAGTTGCACCAGTGGTTCCCGC
>DASZPC010000400.1:0-2071 GCA_035550455.1 Chitinophagales bacterium
TATTCAGCAAAAAATGTGGGGTTGATGATGGTAAGCAATAGTACGGCTGCACCGGATGGGAAAGACCTTGATAAAATAATTGCGGATAACTTAGGGCTGAACCTGCGAAAACAATTTAACATAGAAGGGAAAGGCATTATAGGCTACCGGCTTAACAGCCCGAAATGCAAATGGGTTATTTGCACTATTAAAGGCCAAAAAACCGACCGGAAATTCGACAAGTGGAAACGGCTTAACGTAATTAATTAAGCGCTGATAGCCCTGTTTTCGGTGGCCATTAAACAGGCTTCTTTAAACGCTTCGGTGTAGGTAGGGTGGGGGTGGCTTATGCGCGCAATATCTTCGGCACTGGCGCGGTATTCCATTGCCACTACGCCTTCAATAATCAAATCGGCGGCGCGGGCGCCAATAATATGCACGCCCAAAATTTCGTCGGTTTCTTTGGAGGCCAGTATTTTTACAAACCCGTCAATATCGCCACTGGCGCGTGCACGCCCTAACGCCCGGAACTGGAATTTGCCTGATTTGTAAGCAACGCCTTTTTGTTTTAGTTCCTGTTCGGTAGCGCCCACACCGGCAGCTTCGGGCCAGGTATAAGCCACACCGGGTATTAAATTGTAATTGATGTGTGGTTTTTGCCCCGCCATAGTTTCAGCTACTAAAACGCCTTCTTCTTCGGCCTTGTGTGCCAGCATAGCGCCGCGCACCACATCGCCGATGGCATAAATGCCGGGCACTGAGGTTTCCAGCTTTTCGTTTACCGGTATGCGGCCTTTTTCATCGGCTTTCAAGCCTGCGTTTTCCAAGGCTAAGCCTTCGGTATAAGGTACGCGGCCAACTGCTACTAAACAATAGTCGCCTTTTACTTCCACTTTTTCGCCGTTCTTGTTTTCAGCAGTTACGGTTACTTCTTTGCCTTTAACGGAGGCGCCCGTTACTTTGTGCGAAAGCATAAATTCCCAGCCGTCTTTACGCAGCAGGCGCAGCATTTCTTTGCTGATTTCCTCGTCCATTGAAGGAACGATTTTATCTAAAAATTCAAGCACAGTAACTTTTGCGCCGAGGCGTTGGTACACCGAACCCAACTCGACACCAATAATGCCGCCGCCAATGATGATTAAATGCTTCGGCACTTCGGTAAGCGATAAGGCCTCGGTGCTGGTGATAAGACGCTTTTTATCAACTTTTAAAAATGGCAACTGGGTAGGTTTGCTGCCGGTGGCTATAATTACTTTTTCGGTTTCAATTTCCTGTTTTGTGCCTTTGGCATCGGTAACGGAAATTTTGTTTTTAGTAATAAAGGAACCGGTGCCGGTGTAAACATCAATCTTATTTTTCTTCATCAAAAACGAAATGCCTGCATTGTTTTGCTGTACCACCGTACCTTTGCGCTCAATCATTTTTGTAAAATCAAGCGAAAGCCCTTTTACATTGATGCCATGCTCAACAAAGTTCTTTTCTGCGTTATGGTAATGCTCGGAAGAATCAAGTAATGCTTTAGAGGGGATACAGCCTACATTGGTGCAGGTACCGCCCAGCACGTTGTATTTTTCAATAATAGCCACCTTCATTCCCAACTGGGCGCAACGGATAGCCGCCACATAGCCACCGGGGCCTGAACCAATTACTACTACATTATAATTTGCCATGAGTGTTTTTTATCAGAGTTCTAACAATAAATCAATAGGGTCGGCGCCGAGGAGCATTTTTTCCGGGTGCTCCAGAAAGTCTTTCACTGCCACCAAAAAGCTAACCGATTCTTTGCCGTCAATAATGCGGTGGTCGTATGAAAGTGCCAGGTACATCATCGGGCGTATTTCAATTTTGCCGTCAATTACCATGGGCCTTTCCTGCACTTTGTGCATTCCTAAAATGGCAGATTGCGGCGGGTTGATAATTGGCGTGCTCATTAATGAACCGAAAACGCCGCCATTTGAAATAGTAAAAGTTCCACCGGTCATCTCCTCCATCGAAAGCAAACCATCGCGGCCTTTAATGGCCAGTTCTTTCACCTTTTTTTCAATACCGGCTAATGAGAGTGATTCGGCATTTCGGATAACCGGTACTACCA
>DASZPC010000401.1:0-2311 GCA_035550455.1 Chitinophagales bacterium
TAAACACGGTGTGCAGCGAGGGTGATAACTGGCGGAACCAAATCCGTTCATCGGTAAGAATTTCGGTAGTGGGTAACGATGGGCTTGGCTACTGCAGTGGTACTTTAATTAATAATACGCTGGAAGATTGTACACCCTACATCCTTTCGGCAGAGCATTGTACAGAAGGCGGCGTTACCGCTTCGGAATTCAACCAATGGGTTTTCCTTTTCAACTACTCCTCTTCAACATGTGCAGGTACTACCGGGCCAACCAACCAGTTTGTTTCAGGCTGCAAGAAGGTATCAGAAAGTAACGATAATAATGGCGATGCAGGGTCTGATTTCCTTTTGCTGCGCCTGAATACATTGCCGCCATCGGCCTACAATGTTTATTATTCGGGCTGGGATCATAGCAATACAGCTGCCACATCGGGTGTAGGTATACACCATCCTGAAGGCGACATTACCAAAATTTCAACTTTTACACACACCGCCACCTCGCAAAGTTGGGGCGATACCGTACCTAACACCCACTGGCAGATAACATGGAGCAACACCAGCAATGGCTGGGGCGTTTCTGAACCTGGCTCGTCAGGTTCTGCAATGTATAATCAAAATGGATTTGTGGTAGGGCATTTAACAGGGGGCAATTCATGTTGCACGCTTAACGGCTGCGGGATAGGCTCCTCGCCTTTTGGATTAGACCTGTTTGGGAAACTTGCTTTTGACTGGGCCAGTAACGGTGTAACCCCCGAATACCAATTAGGCCCCTGGCTTGACCCGGAAAACACAGGGGCAACAACGCTTTCGGGCATGGACCCGCCATGTGGCGGAAGCATACAATATGATGCCGGGATGCAGGCTATTAGCCTGCCGGGGGCTGAAATATGCGGCACTACTTTTAACCCGGTTATTACCATCAGAAACTTTGGCAGCAACATACTTACCACTATTGTTATCAGTTACTTTGTTGATAACGGCGCCATACAACAACAGCAGTGGACAGGAACGCTTAACCCCGGCAATACCATTAATGTAACCCTGGGGCAGCTTACCCTTAGTACTGGTGTGCACACAATTGCCGTTTCTACCTCGCTGCCAAACAACCACGCCGATAACAACACCAATAACGATTTACAGATATTAAATTTTACCGTTTATCCCGGCACTGGCAATGTAAACCTGTTTTTCAGCACCGATAATAAAGGCAGCCAGTCTACCTGGCAAATTACCGATGGCAGTAATAATATTGTAGCCTCGGGCGGCCCATTTGTTGATGCCACAGGAGGCCGGCAATACAACTACCCTTTATGCCTTCCTTCGGGCTGCTATAAGTTTACTGTTTTTGATTCGAACAGCGATGGTATGCATAATGGGGAAGATGGCGACTTTAGCCTTACCGGGCCGGGCGGTACGCCGGTTTACTTCTCGCTTGGCACACCGGCTTTCGGGGCGCAGGAGGAACACAACTTCTGTATTGATGCCACCGGTATAAACGAGGTTACACCGGTTGAGTTTAGCGTAACCCCCAATCCTTCCACAGGCTTGTTTGCCATTGCATTTAACACCGGCGAAAGCAAAACCCTGAAAGTATTTGATGCTATTGGTAGACTGGTTAATGAAAAGCAGTTTTCGGGTACAAACTATCAGCTAAACCTTAGCGGGCAAAGCAAAGGTGTTTACCTGGTAGCAATAACCAGCCCCCGCGGCACATCGGTTAAAAAACTTGTTTTGGAATGAGGCCACAACTATTGATATTACTGCTGCTTTTTATTGGTGCTTCCGGTTGCAAAACCACCCGCAAAGCGCAGGCTACCCCGCCACCGCCTGAGTTAATTACCGACGAAACGTTTACCAAGCCGCTACTTGATAAAGGCATTTTTGCCGCTACCAACAATGCGGTACCTGTTGATACGGCATATATAACCGGCGACAGCCTGCATATATTTACAAAGAAGATACAAGGCTGTGAAACTGAAAATTTCAGGATATTATGGACCGGTGAGGCCGAGAAAAAAGAACCCGGAAAAACTACGCTTAAACTGCTACAAACAGTTGATGCTTCCTGCCCGGAAAGGCATCGGTTCCATTTGATTTATAATATAGCGCCCATAATTCGCAAGCAACATAATGGTGGCGCTTTTACTACCATAAAGCTAGGTGGCTGGCGCAACGAATTAAGCCTTCATTAAAGTTATAACTGCTCGTACTCAAAGGCCGGATAACCCTTAACGCCCTGTGCATTATCGAAGCCGATAAAGTGAAATTTGTAATAGAGGTTTTCCCCCGCCTGTATATAGAAAACATAATACGACTTGGTATTGTAGTAA
>DASZPC010000402.1:0-1599 GCA_035550455.1 Chitinophagales bacterium
AAAAAAGGCCGCAATACAATGGCGACTTACCCAAAGGCAACGACGGGCTTGGACTGATGTTGCTTGGCACGAGCGGCGATGCAGTGCTACCGAAAGAGGTGTACGAAAAACTAAAAGCAAAAGCCCTGAGCGCAGTGCGAGGAACGGTGCAGGCCGACATTTTGAAAGAAGACCAGGCGCAGAACACCTGCATTTTCAGTACCGAGTTTGCTTTGAAGATGATGGGCGATGTGCAATCGTATTTTATTGAAAACAAAGTGCGCAATTTTTATTCGGTGTCTATATCTGGCTACCACATTGCCGAGGCAGGGGCCAACCCCATTACGCAACTGGCGTTTACGCTGGCCAATGGCTTTACATACGTGGAATATTACCTGAGCCGGGGTATGCACATTGACGATTTTGCGCCCAACTTGTCGTTCTTTTTCAGCAATGGCATGGACCCTGAATACTCGGTAATAGGCCGCGTGGCCCGCCGTATTTGGGCCAAGGCCATGAAAAATAAATACAAAGCCAACGAGCGTTCGCAGAAGCTGAAATACCATATACAAACCAGCGGACGCAGCCTGCACGCGCAGGAAATTGATTTTAACGATATACGCACTACGCTACAGGCCCTGTATGCCATTTATGATAATTGCAACAGCCTGCACACCAACGCTTACGATGAGGCCATTACCACGCCCACCGAAGAAAGCGTGCGCCGCGCTATGGCCATACAACTTATTATTAACCGCGAACTGGGCACGGCCAAAAACGAAAACCCTAACCAGGGTTCGTTTTTAATTGAAGAGCTGACTGACCTTGTTGAAGAAGCGGTGCTGACAGAATTTAAACGCCTTACCGAGCGCGGCGGCGTGCTGGGCGCTATGGAGCGCATGTACCAGCGCAACAAAATACAGGAGGAAAGCCTTTACTACGAGCATCAGAAACACACCGGCGAGTTTCCTATTGTGGGCGTGAATACTTTTTTAAGCAAAAAAGGCTCGCCTACTATTTTGCCTCGCGAGGTAATACGCAGCACGGAAGATGAAAAGGAATACCAGATTGATGCGCTGAACGCCTTTAAAAAGCGCCACGCTGCCACCAGCGCCGAGGCGTTGAAACGCCTGCAAAAAACTGCCGTTGAAAACGGCAACCTCTTTGCCGAACTGATGGAAACCGTAAAGCATTGCAGCCTCGGCGAAATTACCAATGCGCTGTATGAGGTCGGAGGGCAATACAGAAGGAATATGTAAACTGGATTGTCACGCGTCGCAGACGCGCGACAGATGGGGAAATAAAGATAGAAGTTGAATTGTCGAGGAGGCAACACCGCCTGAAAAGCGGAGGGAACGGGGTAAAACCTGTTTGGGGTTTGAGTCCCCCGGCTTATTGGGCCACCTATTATGGTGGCCTTTTTTTATTTTTACAAAAAAGGTAAATACCGTAGAAATATGTAGACCGGTTGGCTACGCGCCGCGGGCGCGCGACAGGAGGTGTAGGAATAAAAACCCGGTTCATTATTTTTATAAATCCTTATTTTGGGGAATGAATTGGGTTTTTGGTTGTTAGTCGGGTGACTAACAACAGAGGGAATATATTACGCTTGTGAAAGAC
>DASZPC010000403.1:0-4609 GCA_035550455.1 Chitinophagales bacterium
AAAACAGCGGCAAATGGACCGGTTGGATTGGTTACACATTGGCCTGGGCATGGCGGAAGTTTCCGGATATTGATGGTGGGAAAACCTTCCTTGCCCAATTTGACCGCCGCCATGATTTAAGCATTGTAAACATGTACGAAATAAACAAGCACTGGAAGGTTTCGGCCACCTTTGTGTTTTTAAGCGGTAACCGGGTTACCCTGCCTGTATCGTACTACCTTATTGAAGGCCAGCCGGTATTTAATTATGGCAACCGCGATTGGTACCAAATGCCGGCCTATCACCGTTTAGACTTGGGGGCTACTTATACCATTATACCTAAAAAGGAAAGGAAAATAAAACTGAAGTCGGATATAACTTTTGCGCTTTATAATGCCTATAACCGCATGAACCCTTTCTTTATTTATGTTGATTATAGTGGCGATGTGGGCGGCGGCGCCAACGCGCAGAACGGCGGCACCAAGGGTATTAAATTTAAGGCTAAGCAGGTATCGTTGTTCCCCATTTTACCAAGTGTTACGTGGGATTTTAAATTTTAAAAACAAGCATGGCAGTAGTGCATCACATACAAAAGCTTTTAAAACCGGTTAAACAACACGGCTGGATGCTTTTTGCGCTGCTGGTTACAGCCTGCTCTAAGGAAGTGAATATTGATATACCCGCCCAGGCCAAACAGGTAGTGGTGGAAGGCAGCATTGAAAACAACGTACCGCCCATAGTATTGCTTACCCAAAGCCAGGAGTTTTTCGGCAACTTAAACCTGAACAATTTGAGCGCCTATTTTGTACATGGGGCACAGGTAAAGGTAACGGGCAGTGATGGCAGCGAAGTGCAGTTGCAGGAGTTTTGCCTGCAGGACCTGAACCTTCCGCAGGATGAAACCGACCAGTTGCTGAGCGCTTTGGGTTACACAAGCATAGATTCACAAAGCGTGGTTAATGTTTGCGCCTATACCGTGCCCGATATTGTAACGTATTACCTTACAGGTACCTGTAGCTACACCGGTAAAGAACATACAACTTATAACCTTGATATTGTTTGCCCTTCGCTTAGCGGTAGCGCCGATTCAACCCATATTACAGCCTCAACCTATATTCCTACTGCGCTTGGTATGGATTCGCTGGTGGTTAGGCCCGACCCCGACCCCAAAACAGCAGATTCAATGGCCGCTGTTTATGCCTACGTAACCGTACCCGATACTTTCGGCAATTTCCTTCGGTATAAAACCAAACGCAACAACGAGCCTTTTTACAACCCCGCAGGCGGCTCGGTGTACGATGATAAACTGTTTGTAGGCCGTAACCTGGGCCTGCCTATAGAACGCGGCCAGTCGCCCGATGCCGATTTTAATCTTAGCACCGATACTTATTTTTGGAAAGGCGATACCGTTACCGTTAAGTGGAGCAATATTGACAGCAAAACCTACCAGTTTTACTTTACGCTTGAAAACGACGGAGGGGGCAGCCCTTTCTCATCGCCTGTAAAAATACAGGGTAACGTAACCAATGCCTATGGCATTTGGGCCGGGTACGGTACTAAGTATTACACCGTTATTATACCACAGTAATTGTTGATTAATATCACCTGCCCAATTTGCCGCGCTGATTATTTTCGCGCTGTAAACCTCTTTTAAAAATTATTGTTTATTGTTGGCTATGAGTACAGAACACCCCGAAAAAATCCACTGTTTGGTTATTGGTTCCGGCCCCGCCGGTTATACGGCCGCTATCTATGCTGCACGCGCTAACCTCAAACCGGTTATGTACACCGGTATGCTGCAAGGCGGCCAATTGGTAAATACCACCGATGTTGAAAACTACCCCGGCTACCCCGAAGGCATATTAGGCCCCGAAATGATGGAAGATTTTAAGAAACAGGCCGAGCGTTTTGGCACCGACATCCGCTTCGGGTTAGCTACCAAAGTTGATTTTTCTGCCCGTCCCTTTAAAGTTTGGGTGGACGATACTAAACTTATTGAGGCCGATGCAGTCATACTGGCAACGGGTGCCGAAGCGAAATGGCTTGGGCTGCCCAGCGAAAAGCGTCTGAACGGTTCCGGCGTTAGTGCTTGTGCCGTATGCGATGGTTTCTTTTATAAAGGAACAGAAGTAGCCATTGTTGGTGCGGGCGATACCGCTTGTGAAGAAGCGCTTTACCTCTCAAAACTATGCTCGAAAGTACACATGATTGTAAGGCGCGACCAAATGCGGGCCTCGAAAATTATGCAGGAGCGCGTGGTAAATACGCCAAACATAGAAGTTTACTGGAACAGTGAAACCGAAGAAGTGTTGGGCGAAAATGTAGTGGAAGCAGTAAGGATTGTGAACAACAAAACCGGTCAGAAAACCGTAATACGGATTACAGGCTTTTTTGTAGCCATTGGGCACCAGCCAAACTCGGCAGTATTTAAAGATTATATAAAAACCGACGAACAGGGTTATGTGGTAACTGTTCCCGGTTCTGCCAAAACCAATGTGGAAGGCGTATTTGCCTGTGGCGATTTACAGGATAAGGTATACCGCCAGGCTGTTACAGCGGCAGGTACCGGTTGTATGGCTGCCCTGGAGGCTGAAAGATGGCTTTCGGAGCAGGGGCATTGATTTACAGGCAGAAACGAGAAACATAGTAATGGGTTAATAAAATAAAACCCCGGATTGTTAGTTATTGGAGTACCTTTGTAACATGAAAATGGCGGGAAAATATGTAATGCTTTTAATGGCCCTGCTGATGATAGGGCAGGCTGTGTACCCACAACAACCCGAGGGCTGGGTGTACGAGCGGGAGAAAAAAGGCATTAAAGTTTTTACACGCAAAGGCCGCTGGGGCCGCCTCCGCGATTCAAAAGCGGTTATGGTGGTACCTTCTACCCCCGAACAAATGTTGGCCATACTTACCGATTTTAACCATTACAGCACTTGGTTTTCCCGCTGTAGCAAGTCGAAAGTGGTGGCCCGCCTTAGCGATAATGAATACATTGTGCATTTGGTATTTTCGGCCCCCTGGCCGGTTAAAGACCGCGATTGTGTGGTGCGGATTAAAATTGAAAAAGACCCTAAAACCGGGGGCTACATAGTTACTGAAACCAGTGAGCCTAAATATATACGCGAGGAAGAAAACGCCGTGCGTATACAACAGCTGGTGGCTACCTGGAAATTAATACCACAGCAAGACGGTGGCACACAGGTAGTTAACGAATACTCCTCAAACCCCGGAGGAAACATTCCCGACTGGCTAACCAATACCCAAAGCGTTGATACACCTATGGCCACTTTCGAGAACCTGCAACAAAAAGCCAGTAGTAAAAAATAATCCAGCATAGTTGATTTATCATCTTCTGCTTACTATTCCTTCCCTTTTTCCAAACTTCTGATAGCCTTATCCGATACTCGTTAATTATTCAATGCGCCCTGGCTTATCCAGCAGCTAACTTTTTGTATGGTGCAGTCATCTAACTGCCCTCCAACCGGCATGTGGTTATTGGACCCGGCATATAATTGCGATAAAAGGATGCTATTCGCAGGGTCCGAAGGTTTTACCCAGCCCGTTCCACTACGGGTGGCATTTACATAAGCAACTGCTGAGTCAAGGTCAAGGTTTTGCTCGTGCGTTACTGCATCGTGGCAGCCGCTTAAAGCGCAATTCTGCATAAAAACAGGGATAATATCTGCCTTAAACGAAACCGTTGGGCAACTCCCGCAGTTCTGCTTGTTGGCCTGGTCTTTTGAACACGACCCGATAACCGCCAAACAAAACAAACCTACCGGAACCGCCCAACGTTTCATCATATATCTAAAATAAACGCTTTTTAGCAATCGCCGTCAGGCGTATCACATTCATAGCGGAACATATTTATAATAGCATTCCATATTTGCCTGGCGGCATTGTTTTGGGTACCGGTATAAGTGCCGGTGCGGTTAGCCGTATTTGTCATGTCAATGGCTTGTAACACTTTCCCATAATCGCAAACTATATGCAAATACTGTGTGTAAGGCACGCCTTTCGCAATGGTAAAACTTTCCTGTGGCAGCATAATCATTACCGTATCGCCGTTTCCGCCAATGTCGTAACTAAAAGCAATAGGGTTGGTTCCCGTTTGACCTGCCGATGTATCAACTTCTCCAGCAAGCGTAAGGAACTTATACCCCTGCCCGCTGCCCAGGTACATAAAGTTTTCATTGGTCGAAAGCACCGAGTCTGTCCCCGTTGTTGAATACGATGACGGGGCAGCACCATTAAGGGTATTGTTCAGCCCCACAGTAAACATTACCTGGTCATAATCATCTGCTGGTACACTGCCTATGGGGTACTCTTCCTGCTCAATCCTTTTTAGCAAAATTGAACCAGGTATGGTATACCAGCCCTTTGTAGTGCTGTGAAAGCTAACAGTGGTAATATAAAGCTGCGCATAATTCAGGCGCTCCACGCGGCCGTTAGCATCGGCAAAATACACATCATTTCCATCAGTCTCCACCTCGTTCGTATCAATATAGGTATGCAGGTGCAGGCCAACCGGCATCATGGTTGTTCCGGTGTTATTATCATGCTTACAACCGCTGGCTATAAACAAGGCAACAATAGCTGCTATAAAAATTACTTTGCTTAAGTTATT
>DASZPC010000404.1:0-3908 GCA_035550455.1 Chitinophagales bacterium
TGCCCAGTTAACCGGCAGGCCAATAAATATCCAGCGGTAAAGGGCAATTACATTGGCCACCGGGTGCAGGTAATAAACCCAGTTGTAAGCGGTGGGCACCATAGTAGAAGGGTAAAAAACAGGTGTAATCCATATGCCAAACCCTACCAGGTAGGGTATAATATGGTGCAAGTCGCGAAAGCGAATGGTTAAGGCGCTAAGCCAAATGCCCAGCGAAAGCCCGGTAATGATATTAGCCGCTAAAACAAGCGGCAAGAAAATGATGCGGCCCGAAATTCCGCAGCCTGTAACCATTAGTATTATTAATAAAAGCACCAGTGAAATGCCAAATTCAACCAGGCCTACCAGTGCCTTTGAGAAGGGCAGTACAAGCCCCGGGAAATGGATTTTTTTTAGTATCTGTTGGTTGTTCATTAAAGCAGTGCCCCCTTGCCCAACCAGCGATGTAAAGTAAAACCAGCCCATAATACCGGTAAAAGCAAACACGGCATACGGTACATGCATTTGAAGGGGAATAACCCGCTGAAAAAAGAAGCTGAAAATAACCAGGCCGGTTAACGGCTGCACCAGCGACCAAAAAATACCCAGGTAAGTTTGGGCATACTGCACTTTAAGGTCGCGCACGGCAAATGATATGGCAAGGTTCCGTGCCTGCCAGGCCTCGGCCAGGTAACTTAGCACCGGCTGAGTACCGCCTTTGATAGTCTTGTAAACCTTTTGTTCCACAACTGTCAAATTAAATATTCTTTCAGGTATGGAGTAAATAATTCTTCGTGCCGTAGTATATCTGCTTTTCCTGCAAATAGCTTCAATATCCCTTCTTCCACCTGCATCGGTTCGGGTTGTTTCACCCGCTTTGCCAGCCATTCTACTAATGGATAATGGTCATTATAAATTAGCTGCCGTGTATGCCAGCCATAAATTTTTTGCTGCAAATTATTAGGCAGTGGCTTAACTGCTTTGTACAGGAATTTTGAAAACCTGCGCAGGGCGGTTATCATTTCGCCGCTCATAGAGGGGTTAATTTTTTCGTTCCCCAGGCTAAACTTCTCCTGTATGTCAAGCTTTTCCTCCAGCAGGTTGGTAAATTTTACGGGGTCGGTTTTAAACAACTCGTAAGGCATTACAATTACTTTATCGGCCCCATAAGTTTTTCGGTATTGCTCAATAATCCAGTTGTAATCGTACAGCAGCCCGAAGTATTGGCCGTAATGCTGCTGTAACTCTTTAAAAGTAAGGGTGCCACCGCCTTTTATATACTGCGAGTACAGCGATAACAACATGGACGAGTAGCCCCGGGTAATAATAAGCACCTTTGCAGTTGGGAAAATACTTTGCAGTGTAGCGGTAAGGTTAAGGTGGTATTGCTGCACATTATAAGCTTTGCCTTCAAAGCCCACCACGTTAAAATCGCCTTTCCATACGCTGAGATCTTCGCTGCTTAGTACAAAGTATTCATGTAGTTTTTCGGTTTTTTGGGCATAGCGGGCAAGGCCGTGTGCATCGTAAAAACCGGCTATGGCTTTAGGCCGGTATAAAAATGCGGGGTGCTTTTCAAACCAGGTTTGCAGGTATGTTGAACCTGCTTTTGGGAAACCAATATGTATTAAAACACCACTCATGCTTCAAACCTAACGCAAAATCGGGAATTAGTAATTCTTTGCAGGTGTTATGCTGTGCTTTAAACAGCAAACTTTTTACCCTCTTCGGCAAGTTCTGTATCAGGAAAAACTTCCCTGCCTTCGCTCAATAATTGACTGAGGTTATCGTAGCGGGCGCTAAAATGCCCCAGCAGTAATTTTTCGGCGCCTGCCCTTTTGGCAATATCTGCCGCCTGCTTTGCGGTTGAGTGGAATGTTTCCTGCGCACGAAAAGCGTGTTCTTCAATAAAAGTGGCTTCGTGGTAAAGCAGGCTAACCCCTTTTATCCGTTCCAGAAAACCTTGCGTGTAAATAGTATCGCTGCAATAAGCATACGAGCGGGGCGGGGCGGGGTCCCTGGTAAGTTCTTTATTGGAAATTACCTGTCCGTTTTCACCGGTAAAACCTGCCCCCTTTTTTATTTCTATAATCTTATCTACTGGTATGTTGTATTCGGTAATTTTTTCAGGTAGTATATTCCTTAAGCCCTGTTTTTCTTTAAAAATAAAACCGGTTGTAGGCAGCCTGTGCCTTAGGGCAAACGTTTCAACGCTTAATACTTTGTTTTCAAAAATCACCTCGGGCTTTTCATCGGTAGTGGGATGAAAAAATAACTTGTAGCGTAACTCGGTTTTTGAGTGTTTAAAATGCAGTTGTATAATTTCGTTTAAAGCAGGTGGGCCGTATAAATGCAGGTCGGTTTCGCGCCAGTTAAGGTTTAAACTGGTAAGCAGGGCCACCAGGCCAAAAAAATGATCGCCATGCAGGTGCGATATAAATATATGGTCTAACCGCCCGCGTTTAACACCGTATTTCAGCATCTGAAACTGCGTGCCCTCGCCACAATCCACCATAAACAGATGCCCGTTATAATCAATTATTTGCGAGGAAGGGTGGCGGTCGTGTGCCGGTATGGCAGCATTGCTGCCAAGAATAGTAACATCAAATTGCATTAGCTGCAACGGTTTTATTTGCGCAAATCGCGGTCTAATTCTTCCATCATCACAAAATCAATGGATTCGCTGAGAGAGGGGACGATATTCAGTATAGGCTCTAACTGAGATATCTTAATCAGCTTTTGAATGTGTGGGTTAAGGCCGGTAAGCACAAAAATACCGGAGGCTTCTTTACAAAGGCGGTTACCTACCAGCAAGGCACTTAATCCTGAAGAATCTACATATTGCACATCAACAAGGTCCAGCACAATGTTGCGGAACCCTTCGTTGTTCAGAATAACCAGCTCCGATTTTAACTGCGGGGCCAGGTTGCTTAACAGCTTATCTTCGTTCAGTTTTACTATTACCAGCCTGTCTCTTTTGTCAATCTGAAATTTCATACCCAAGGTCTTTTGTACGCCAATAATTGTGTAAGTTAGGAAACTTTATCCTGATTACAAATTTATGCGCGAAAGTGTATTATAAATCGCTCTTTTCAAAATTTATTGTTAGCATATATATACTGTTAATGTGGATATTGCGCAGGCTATTGTTTATTTTTATAATAAAAACCAGGCCAGGTGAACTAAAAGCGGCAAAGGTGGTTATTAGTGTTAGTGTACGTTTGCGCTAAAACAATGTGGGGTGGTGTTCTGTGCCGGGCTTGCATTTGTTGTTTCAGCATATTTGGTTTAGGTTTGGTTTTTATAGGGTGGTTAATGCAAATAATAGTGTTAAAGCCCCGTCTTTTAAGTAAGCAGGTAACAGTTTCAGCCACTATGGCGTAAAAAATTATTGGTTCGTTTTTTGAAGAGGATAAAATATGGATGCAAAGTTTTCACCGAAAGTTAAGGAGGTTATCTCCTACAGCCGCGAGGAAGCCCTGCGGCTTAACCATGACTACATAGGCATTGAGCACTTGTTGCTTGGGCTGATACGCGAAGGCGAGGGGTTGGCTATTAAAACCCTTAAAAGCCTGGATGTTGACCCTGTAATGCTGCGCAAAACAATTGAAGATTCAATTCGCGATAAAGTGGCTAAAGGCAATTTTAACCCGAACAACCTGCCGCTTACCAAGCAGGCCGAAAAAGTGTTAAAGATTACCGTGCTGGAAGCCAAGGTTATGAAAAGCGATGTGATAGGCACAGAGCATTTGCTGCTTTCAATTTTAAAGAGCAAGGACAATTTGGCTACCCAGTTGTTGGCGCAATTTGATGTTGATTACGATGTTTTTAAGGCCGAACTTGACGCCGTTCAGCACGACGTAAGGGCCGAACTGCCTAACGACCCGCCTGAGGATGAGCCTTTTGAGGATGAAAAATCAAAGGGGTAT
>DASZPC010000405.1:0-3185 GCA_035550455.1 Chitinophagales bacterium
ATTGCCCATAGAAATTATCTCTAAAACCCATTTGAATTTCTCTACCATCTGGCAAAATACCAGTTGAGCTTAGTATGAAATTTTCAAATGGGTCATCCCATAGCTTAGGCTTGACAAGAGTGAGTTTTCGTTCTTGAAAAATCTCCTCAAGTCTTTGAAAACTGAAAATTCGATATACTGGCTTATCAAAGTCATCTTCACTTAGAAATACTAAATTATCGGTCATGATTTAAGACGTTATTCTGGAAAAATAAAGAAAGATCTTCCACTAATCGATCTCGCTGGTGCCTGCGTCCGCTCACGCTTAACACAACCTGGGCTTTCTACCGTTGTTGGTGTTATAGCAAAGCATCACCAACAATGTACCTTCTTCCCCTATGCAGCAAAACACCCACTATAACCCGTTCGTGCCCAATATACTATGTGCCGCTGGCTACAGCCCCAGCCGCTCCTTCAAATACAACAACGCTTTTGCATGGGCATCAGCCGCAAATTCTTTGCTGTACTTAGGGTTGCTGGGGTTGGCAAAAGCGTGGTCGGCATCGTAGCTGTGGGTGGTAATTTTTTTGCCGCACTTCTTCATGTTTTCCTCAAAGGTTTTCACCACTTCGGGGTTTATAAACTTATCCTGTGTGCCAAAAATGCCCAGCACATCGCAATGCAGGGTTTTTAATTTTTTAAGGTCCGTTTCAGGCAGGCCATAATACATTACACAGGCCACAGCCTGCGGGCCCTCCAGCAGTGCCGATTGTAATGACCATCCGCCGCCATAACACCAGCCAATAGAAGCAATTTTTGCGCGGCTGCCCGCCATAGCTATAGCCCCGCGTATAATGGCCCGGCAGCGCTCGTCCTTTGTTTCGCTCATGTACTGCTGTGCTTCGGGTACAGTGGTAGCCACCGCGCCATCAAACAAATCAAGCGCATACACATCCACATTGCCCAGTTCGCTTTGCAGGTTATCGGCTTCGCGTTTAATATAATCGTTCAGCCCCCACCACTCGTGGAACATAAATACCACCTTATCGGTAGGCTTATCGCTTTTTACCACATAGGCGCGGCCTGTTTTGCCATCGGCTGTTTTAAAAACAACCATGCGGCCCTTGCTATTTTGCAAAGTAAAAGGCGCAGGCGGAAGGTGCGTGGCCGCAAACGATTCGTTCAAAGCCAGCATTTGGTTGCTGGCAGGCATTTGGCAACAGCTTTTGTTTTGGCCAAAGCCACTATAAAAAATAACAAGCGTTAGTACCAGAGCAGGCAGGCGTTTCATAAAACATGTTTTAACGGGTACGGCAAATAGCGCGGGTGCCCAATAAAGGTAAACAGTTTTTCGTAAACCCGTTTTATAACGCCTTCATATCAATTACAAACCGGTAGTGTACATCGCTTTTTAAAACACGCTCATACGCCTGGTTAATATAATCGGGCTTTATTACCTCTACATCGCTCATTATATTATTCGCTGCGCAGTAATCCAGCATTTCCTGTGTTTCGGGCAGCCCGCCTATTAACGATCCTGCCAGCCTGCGGCGCTTGCCTATCAGGTTAAAGGCCGCAATCTCTTCAGGCTTTGGCGGTATGCCCACCATTATCATGGTACCGTCTAACCGCAGCATTTGCAAATACATATTCAAATCATGCTGCGCCGAAACAGTATCTATTATAAAGTCGAAATAATTCTTTACCTGTGCCGCACTTTCCTTATCGCGCACCACCACAAACTTATGCGCCCCCAGCGCCAGGGCATCCTTTTCCTTTTTTGGCGAAGTGCTTATTACCGTTACCTCTGCCCCCATCGAGGCCCCCAGCTTTATCGCCATGTGCCCCAGCCCGCCCAGGCCCAATACCCCCAACCGGTGGCCTTTGCCCACCTTCCATTGCCGCAGGGGCGAATAAGTGGTTATACCGGCGCACAGCAGCGGGGCCACCCTTTCCGGTGCAAGCTTTTCTGATACATGCAGCACAAAATCCTCGTGCGTTACTATCTTATCCGAGTAGCCGCCATAGGTAGGCGTTACCCCGTCCAGTTCATAGCTGTTGTAAGTCCCCACCGACCGGTTCTCGCAATATTGCTCATACCCCTTCTGGCAACTGGGGCAGGTGCGGCACGAGTTTACCAAACAACCCACCCCGGCCATATCGCCCACCTTAAACTTCTTTACGGCACTGCCTACCTGCGTAATCCTTCCCACAATTTCGTGCCCTGGCACCATGGGGTATATACTGCCGCCCCATTCATTGCGCACCTGGTGTATATCCGAGTGGCAAATGCCACAGTACAAAATATCAATCAACACATCGTTTTCGTTCAGGTTGCGGCGGTTAAAGGTAAATGGGGCTAATGGCGCCACAGCACTTTGCGCGGCATATCCTTTGGTGCTTATCATAAATAGTGCGCTTTTGTTTTATCGAAAAACAGCATTTTACCCAACTTGTTTGTATAAAAATGGTAATTAAACATAAGCTCTCTGAAACAGTGAATTAATTAACTTTAAAAACAACCCTCTACGTTATATTTTTTTCTTAACTTCGCCATAACATTACTCAGCGTCCTGCTGTTTTTTTATATGGACATACTTATCAGGAACCGGCCAACAGAATGGCTTTTTATTAGTGATATCCGCTTCGAAGGCGACCGCATGGTGGTATCTTTCGTTGATGGGGACGAACTCGCTGTGCCACTGGCATGGTTCCCTAAACTATACTATGCTACTCCCCGCCAACTCGGCAACTGGCGTGTTGTTGGCAAAGGCCTCAATATCCGCTGGACAGAACTTGACGAGAACATCAATGTGGAAGAACTGATGCACTAATTTCCTGCCCAACCGTTTAAATTTTCAAAAAAGCGCCCCAGCGCGCCAAAGTCCTTTTGCAATAGCAAAAACTAAAGCATCTTTGCGCTCCTAAAATTCAAAGCAAACATGGACTTTAATAAAGTAGTGCAATTTAACTTCCCCGCCACCATCAGGTTTGGTGCTGGCGCTGTAAACGAATTACCCGGCTATTTAACCGCCAATAACCTCAAAAAACCACTCGTAGTTACCGACCCTAACGTGGCCCAACTTGGCTTTTTTAAGGTAATAGTGGATATGCTTAAAAACAAAGGCTTTTTTGTAGAAGTATTCAGCAGCATCCACAAAAACCCCGTTAAAAGCGACGTGTACAAGGGCGTTGATATGTGGGAT
>DASZPC010000406.1:0-3010 GCA_035550455.1 Chitinophagales bacterium
CATATACCCGATTTTGATTTTAATACCACCAACTACACCTTGGTGGGCGCCTTATCGGAAATTAAAAAATGGAGCGATGCCAACCCTTCGCATTTGCCGGTTTTCATCAATATTGAAAGCGAAACTGAAGCCCCCGGCGATATTATTAAAGTACACACCAACCTTACCAAAGCAGCGCCATTCGATTCCGCTGCCTGCGATGAATTAGACCGCGAGGTAAAACAGGTTTTTGGCGAAAACCTGGATGGGGTAATTACGCCCGATATGGTGCGGGGTAATTATAACACCCTTGAGGAAGCCGTGTTGGCGGGTAACTGGCCTACCCTGGCAAAGGCGCGCGGAAAGGTGGTTTTTATTATTGATTACCACGCCAACGTATTGGATTTATATAAAGCAGGGCACCCGTCATTTAAAGGGCGTACTATGTTTGTATATGCCGAGCCGGGAACACCCGAAGCAGCTTTTGTAATTATGAATGGCCCTTACAAGAAACAGGATAAAATACAGGAGGCAGTGCGCAAAGGCTATATTGTTCGTACCCGTGCCGATGACGGCACTCACCAGGCCCGCGAAGGCGATTATACCCGCATGAATGCCGCTTTTTCGAGTGGGGCGCAAATTATTTCAACCGACTATTACCGCCCCGATTACCGGGCAGGTAAAAAAGGGTGGAGCGATTACCACGTGGTTTACCCGCAGGGGCACATGGCAAGGATTGATACCGTAAGCGCCCCGGGCATATCTATTACCACCCCGGTGCTTGAATAGTGTATTAATTTTTACCTTGCATAAATAAATATCGGTTATGGGCAAACGCATTTTAGGGATATTGGCAGGTGTGGGCACTGCCGTATTGGTTACTATGGTTTTTGAATATGTGGGGATGCTGCTTTTTCCTCCACCGGTTATGCCTGCCACACAAAACCCGCAGGACCTGGCCGGTATAATGGATAAAATGCCACCAATGGCGTTTGCGTGGTTATTACTGGGCTACGCGGTTGGTTCATTTGCCGGTGGGGCTGTTGCCACCGGTACATCGGGTAGGGAAACATTTTGGTCGGCGGTTATTACCGGCCTTATTGTTATGGCTGGTGGAGTAATGAACCTGGTTCAAATACACCATCCGCTTTGGTTTGTTATTATTAGTCAGTTTGTATATGTGCCCTTTGCCTTGTTGGGCTTTGCGGCCTTACATAAAAAGTCCCAATAGTCCTGAAAGTTATGGAAGGAAATAAAAGAGCCGTGTTTAACTGGAGCGGTGGTAAAGACTCATCGCTTGCCCTGCACCGGGTTTTGCAACAAGGGGAATATGATATTGACTGCCTTTTAACTACTGCCAGTATCCAGCAAAAGCGCATTAACATGCACGGCGTAAGGCTGGAATTAATGCAAAAACAGGCAGAAGCTATTGGGCTGCCGTTAATGCCCGTAATGCTGAACGATATGCCTGCAATGGAGGAATATAACCGGGTAATGGGCGATACGATGAAGGCCTTATCGGGAAAAGGGATAACGTATTCCATTTTTGGCGATATATTTTTAGAAGACCTGAAAGATTACCGCGACGGGCAATTGACTAAAGTGAATATGAAAGGTGTTTATCCAATTTGGAAAGAAGACTCACTGCAATTACTAAAGCAGTTTATTGAACAGGGGTTTAAAGCTGTTTTGGTTTGCGTTAACGAGAGGTATTTAGATAAATCTTTTGCCGGACGCTTGCTGGACGAAAGTTTTCTAAACGATTTACCCGACGGTGTTGACCCATGTGGCGAAAACGGCGAATTTCACTCCTTTGTTTTCGATGGCCCCATCTTTAAGCAACCGGTTGCTTACAAAACAGGAGAGGTGGTTTACCGTAAATATGAACTTTCGGGTTCTTCCGAATCAGTTGATACGGGGTTCTTCTATTGCGATTTACTGCCCGCGTAGGCTATTGTGTGGGGCTACAGTAATAATCTTCTTTTTTGTAATAATCAACTGCGCTGGTAATGGAGTTTTTGCCATCGCAAACATTGGTTTGGTCGTTCAGCAGGTTACACACGTAACCCGAATCGTGCAGGGCCTGCATCATGGCATTTACCTCGCTGTTGCCTGTACTTTTATTAGCGCAAACCTTTACTGCCACCGAGGTATCGGCCCTGTTAACACAATAGGCGCAATACTGGGTACATTGATAACACACCCGCTTGCACGAAAACATAAACAGTGCTGAAACAATAATTAAAAGCAGTCCTAATCTTTTCATTGATAATTAAACGCAATGTTTACAAATTATTTCGGGCCGTTGCGCGGTTGCAAATAAAATACTTTCTTTGCACTGTTAAAGGTGGCGGTTCCGCATTTTGCGGATAGCCTTAATAGGGAATCCTGTGAGAGTCAGGAGTAGTACCCGCTGCTGTAATCCCGTTCTGCTCTTTTAGCAGGATGTGTCCTTACAAAAATAAATACCACTGTTTGCAAAAACGGGAAGGTTGTAAGGATCGGGAAAACCAGAAGACCTGCCATTTAACACAATATTTTTCAGGCTTTCGGGAAGAAAAGCTGTGAATTGAAACACAGGATCCTGTTTCATTTACACCTTCATTTTCGGGGCGATTTTTTCAAAATTTTAAACTTTTTCGAAATGAAAAAAATCAACCTGTTAGTTTTTGCCTTTTTAATGGCTTTTATGGGAAAAGCCCAAACCGCCGCCAATTTTGAAAATTTAACCCTTGCCACCGATACTTTTTGGGATGGCTCTAACCTTTCGGGTGGTTTTAGCAGCGGTAATGCTTATTTTCTGAACTATTATGATACTACTTACAATTATTGGGATGGGGGATTTATTTACTCCAATAAAACCGATAGTGTTACTTCGGGTTATACTAACAATACCAGTGCTATTACTGCTTCTGGTTATAATGGCTCTGCTAATTATGCTGTGGCAAATGGTTCAAGCGGGGTACAGGTTAACCTTACAGGGTCAGCATCAGGCGGAACGGTAAAGGGCTTTTATGTTACAAACTGCACT
>DASZPC010000407.1:0-6778 GCA_035550455.1 Chitinophagales bacterium
ATTGGTAGCATCCTTTAAACCTTCCATTAAAACGGCGCTGGATAAAGTTTATGCCACCAAGTACTGGGCGGCTGTAATGAAACAATATAACAGGATACCTTTTGTGCAGAAGATAAATACCGACTTGCCTGATTATGTAACACGCAAGGCAATTAGTGGCTTGTTTTATATGATTGCACAGGAGGAAGCCAAAATACGCAAAGATCCTGTTGCCCAAACCACCGACCTGCTTAAAAAAGTATTCGGCAGTATTAAATTTTAATAGCTCAGTTCAACCTCGTAACCGCTGTTTTTGCGGATATTGATTACCTGGCCCCCTTCAAAAATGAAGTACTGGCCGCGTATGCCGTTTAACTGCATTTTTATAGTGCCGCTTTTCTCAAACGAAAGGCTGCTTACTTTGAGCGGGTATTCAATAACCGGGTAAACCAGTTCAACAATTTCATCGTTGGCATAAGCATATTGCCTGAAGTGTTCAGGCAGCATTTCAATAGCTTTTTTCTTTTCGGCTACTAAATCAACGGCATCGGCAAATTCGTTCTTTAACATGCGCTGCCAATTAGTTTTATCGCTAAGGTGTTCTTTCAAAACCACCTCAATAAACCCCGCCAATTGGCGGTAAGGTGTTTCCGCTATTATTATGCCTTTATTGGCTCCCTGGTCAATCCACCGGGTGGGTATCTGGTCCTCGCGGGTTACGCCCACTTTTACAGCATTGGTTAAGGCCAGGTACACAAAGTGCGGGCGGTTATGGTTCCGGGCTTCCCATTCAGGGTCGCGGCCTTTGCCCAAATGCGCCTCGCACAATTCGGGCCGAACAATACATTCGGCATTTTCGGGGGCATTGGCAAAGCAAGGGTAACACATCCCCTCGCCAAAGCTTTTAGAGGTTTTGCGCCCGCATACAGTGCAATAAATATTACCGGTCCAGCGCAATTGAATTTCGCGGCCAACCAGTTCGTTCACTGCCACCTTATTATCGCCTAATGGCAAAAAATACTGCACCGGGTTAATAAACGAGGTGGGCATTTTATCAAGAATTCCGGTATTTATCATAGCTGCGGGCTAAGTTATTCCTTTTCGCTGCTTTTCCTTAACCGGAAGTTGAACCCTGTTTTTATATAAAAACAAACCACATCCATATTAACATCATTCATATGGCTAAAAACGGGACGCTGGTACTCTACTCCTAAGGCCAGGTTTATTTTGGGTTGCGGGTTATACCTTGCCTCCAGGCCTATGGAAGCGGAATGAATTAAATTGTTCTTGCCGGGTTTGATTGGCTGTGCCTCAAACGTAGAGTATGGCGTAAAAAATCCGGTATAATATTGGTCAACTTCATAAATAACACCCAATATATAACCAGTAGTAAAAACCATATTGAATTTGGTTGACATTGAAGGATAAGACACGTTAAACGTAATCTTAGCGGGTATTTGAATGCTTTGAAATAACCGGGAACTGTAATCGGGCAAATAATGGAATTCTTCCTGAAAAGAAGAAGGCTTGTTGGTACTGTGCCTTCCTAACTCCAACCCGGTAGAAATACCCAGCCAGCGGTAAATTGTTTGATCGTAATAAAAACCGTATGATATACCAAAGTATGCCTTACCTGATGAATATTGCATTTGTGGGGCTGTTTTCCAGCCAATGGATTGTGACGATAAAGAACCCGCCATTAAAATACCGGTAATGAGTGTGCAGAAATGTTTCACCGGGATAAATTTGTATCTAAAGATACAAATAATAATAAAATAGCATTAAGCGGGTTTCTACACCGCCACGCTAATCACCAAATTGAGTACTTTGTTAAGCAGTTTATCGCGGAAACGCAACAACTGAACATCGTCTGTATTATCAATCTCACCAAAGCGCCATTCAAGCCGCTTATCGGCTGAAACATTGGATATATAAGCAGGAATACCAATAGTAATTACAAAGTCGTAGTTAAACTCAGGCACATCATCTGTTGATTTAGTAGTATGCAGCTGCATATCGTGGTAGCCAACCCGTTCCATTAGTTCAATAGCCTTGGGGTCAACTTTCTCGGCAGGGCTAACACCCGCACTAAAGGCGCAAATTTCATCATCGCGGTACAACTTCACCATGGCCTCGGCCATCTGGCTATACAAAGCATTATCGGCGCAAACAAAAAGGATATATGTTTTATGCTTCATCAAAAACTATTTACTACAAAATTCAAGTATGGCGTTTATGGCAGTATCAATGCTATGTTATGTTTAGGTAAACCCAGGCAAGGCACAGGCAGTGCCAAATGTTAACATTCCTTATTAATAGACAAGCAATTAACACAGTTTACAATTTGAGAACATAAGAATGATTAAAGGTTAATTAAATAAAAACATAACCGTGATATGCGCCACGTAGATTTGTATTAACAATTATGCAGCAAAAAAGAAATATTAAAGTAGCTGTAATTTCAGATGTGCATTTGGGCACATACGGCTGCCACGCCACCGAGCTTAATAAGTATCTTAAAAGCATAGACCCTGAAGTGCTTATTATTAACGGCGACTTTATTGATATATGGCAGCTAAGCAAATTCTACTTCCCCGATTCGCACTGGCGCGTTATACAACGTGTTATCAAAATGATGATGCACGGCACCCGCGTTTACTACCTTACCGGCAACCACGATGAAATGCTACGCAAATTCAGTGGATTTCAGTTAGATAATCTTTGCCTTGAAGATAAATTAGTATTAACTATTGGTGGACAAAAACACTGGTTCTTCCACGGCGATGTCTTTGATGTAACCATGCGCCACTCGAAATGGCTGGCCAAAATAGGTGGCCTGGGGTACGACTTTCTTATCCTTATTAACCGGGCGGTAAACCTGCTTTTACAAAAAATGGGGCGCGAAAAAATATCGCTTTCCAAAAGAGTAAAAGACAGCGTTAAAGCAGCGGTTAAACATATCAGCAACTTTGAGCAAACAGCAGCCGAAATAGCTATACAGAACAATTACAGCCATGTTATTTGCGGCCACATACACGAACCGGTAATAAGGGCTTACGAAACACAACATTGCACTGTGCAATATCTTAATTCAGGCGATTGGATTGAAAACCTTACCGCCCTTGAGTATAACGACGGATGGAGTTTAGTGCATTATAAAGACCTTGGGCTGGAGGGCGAGAAAGAGGAAGAAACCATTGTGCGCCAGCTATCGCCCGATATACTGGCCATGCAGGATGCTTTTGAAAAGCACCGACAGCTTACCACCAAAGCTGAATTACCTAAAGAAAAATTAACCGCTTGAAAAATCAGCAAAACAGCGTTTTCAGCTTGTTTTTGGGCAAAATGCCCCGGTTTTACAGCCTCTCCTCCTTTTATCAACATTACTTATCAATAATCAGGTTCTCTATTCGTTTACTTAAAAACCAATGGCCATGAAAATCCTTTTTGGAATACAGGCAACAGGTAACGGGCATATAAGTCGCTCAACTGAAATATACAAGATGCTGAAACAGCATCCCGGTGTTGAGCAACTGGATGTTTTAATAAGCGGCGACAATGCCGGTATGAGCCTCCCCTTTGAGGTAAATTACCAATACAAAGGCTTTAGCTTTTACTATGGTAGAAAAGGTAAAATATCGGTGCTTAAATCAATAGGCAAGGCCAATTTCCTTTCGGCCTTTATTGGTTTAATGAAAGTGCCTTTTAAAAAATATGACCTGATAATTTCCGACTTTGAACCCATAACCCTATGGGGTGCTATGCTGGCCGGTGTAAAACGTGTAGGTATTGGGAATATGTATTCCGTTACATCCGATAAATTCCCAAAAACCAAAGGTAGTACCATGACCAAGTTTTTTGCGCGGGTAATGTGCCCGGCCCGGAATAAAATTGCCATGCACTTTCAAAAGTTTGACGACTTTGTTTACTACCCGGTTATACGTAATGAAATACGCCATGCCATACCGGGCAATAAAAACTTTACTCTGGTTTACCTAAACTCATACAGCGACGAAGAATTGCTGCATTGCTTTAATACCGAAATGTTTGCCAACGAGAAGTTCGTTATCTACTCCAAAACATCAAATACTTGCTATAAACAGGGCAACTGCACTGTTAAGGCTTTAGATAATTACACCTTTACACAAGATATTATCAACTGCTCGGGTGTATTAACCGCAGGTGGTTTTCAAACCATATCAGAGGCGCTTTATTTAGGCAAAAAACTATTTGTAATCCCCATTAAAAAACAATCGGAGCAAATAAGCAATGCCAGGGTACTGGCTGAAATGGGGGTGGCTACCAGCACCGAATTAAAAGCCGGTGAAATAAAAACCTGGCTGGAAAACCCCAATACGGTTCAAATAAAATTTGAGGACGACCTGCAAAACATTGTAGATGCCATCCTCAATGCGCCGCACACACCACGCAGGCAAAGGAAAGCGGCATAGGTATTCGCAAATGTTAATGCCCTGCCTGAATTCTATTATTCCTTATTTTCCGCGCATGAAATATACTTACCTGAGCGCCCTGCTTGTTTTTGCTTTAAGGAGCATGGCACAACCAACATTTGATGTTGAAGGCCACCGTGGCTGCCGGGGGTTATTGCCCGAGAATACCATCCCCGCTTTTATTAATGCTGTAAAACTGGGCGTGAATACCCTTGAACTGGATATGTGCGTAAGCAAAGACGGGAAAATTGTGGTATCGCACGACCGGTTTATGAACGATGAGATTTGCACCAAACCCGATGGCACACCGGTTACCGCAGATGACAAAGGCAAATACAACATCCATGATTTAACTTACGATGAAATCAAAAAATTTGACTGCGGCTCAAGAGGAAATGCCAAGTTTCCCGACCAGCAAAAAATGGCCGTGTACAAGCCTTTACTAAGCGATGTAATTGATACCGTTGAAAAATATGTAAAGGAACACCACCTGCCGCCTGTATATTACAATATCGAAACAAAGTCAACAGCCGCTGGCGATGGGAAGTTAAACCCACCACCGGCAGAGTTTGTACAAATGGTATATGCCCTGATTAAAGAAAAAGGAATTATCAGCCGTTGCATATTGCAAAGCTTTGATGTGCGTACTTTACAGGAAATGAAAAAACTTGACCCGAAGGTTACCACCGCATTGCTTGTTGCCAATACACACGGGTTAAGTAAAAACCTGGCAGAACTTGGCTTTAAACCTGATATTTACAGCCCCCTGTATATGTTGGTACACAAACACCTTATAGTAAAGTGCCATGCGCTTGGTATAAAGGTTTTACCATGGACTATTGATGATGAGAAAATTATGGTAAAGCAAAAAAAAATGGGGGTTGACGGCATTATAACCGATTACCCAGACCGGGCCATAAAAGTACTGCGATGAAATTTAGCGTGTTTCTGTTACTGCTTTTACCGATGTGGTGCCTGCCGCAAACCGTAAATGTTATACCTGAGCCTGCCCAAATTGAATTTAACAGTGGCCTGTTTTCCTTTAAAAATGGGCTGAATATTAAAAGCTATGGCGACGATGCCACAGTAACCAACATAGCCCGCCTATTTGCCGAACGCCTTTTTAGCTCAAAAGAATGGAAGGCCCCGGTATCATCGCCGGGTGCAAAAAACGTGGTGCTGCAAATACGACAACCGGTGCTGCCCGAAAACGAAAGCTACCAATTGATTGTTACACCCGACTCGGTGCTGGTAAGTGCCCATTCCTACCGGGGTTTATTTTATGGCACACAAACCGCCACCCAGCTTTTTATCAACTCGGTTTTAACCAATCAAATGCCCTGTGTTGCCATCAGTGATACCCCACAATATGCTTACCGGGGTATGCACTTAGATGTTTGCCGGCATTTTTTTTCAAAAGAAGTAGTTGAGCAATACATTGACCTGATGGCCCAGCTAAAGCTAAATTATTTTCACTGGCACCTTACTGACGACCAAGGCTGGCGTATTGAAATTAAAAAGTACCCCCGCCTTACTACAATGGGCGCATGGCGCACCGAAAAGGACGGCAGTAAATATGGGGGCTTTTACACACAGGATGATGTAAAGGAAGTTGTTGCCTACGCCGCACAACGATACATAACTATTGTACCCGAAATTGAAATGCCGGGGCATTCATCGGCAGCTATTGCGGCTTATCCTTGGCTGTGCAGCCGCATGGCCGATAGTTTTGCCGTTGCTACCACCTGGGGCGTTAAAAAAGATATTTACTGCCCCAGCGACAGTACCTTTATGTTTTTGAAAGATGTATTGGATGAGGTTTGCGCTTTGTTTCCCGGCAAGTATGTGCATTTGGGCGGCGATGAAGCGCCAAAAGAAGAATGGAAGCAAAGCCCGGTTGCACAGGCCCTGATGAAAAAAGAAGCCTTGAAAGACGAGGAAGAACTGCAGCACTACTTTATGAAAAAAATGATGGACTATTTAGCCACCAAAGGCAAACGATGCATTGGCTGGGGCGAAATAGTAAAAGGCGGGTTAAGCGATAGCGTAATTGTAATGAGCTGGCTGGATAAAAAAGCAGGCGTTGCCGCGGCCCAAAAGGGTTTTAATGTAATAATGACACCAAGGTTTTATTGTTATTTTGACTATCCCCAAAGCATAAAGGATAAGAAACAAGCCTGGTGGATGGTTTACCTGCCTATAAAAAAAGTTTACCAGTTTAACCCGGTCGTAAAATCGTTGGCCCCTGACAGGCAAAAGTTGATTATGGGCGGGCAGGCGAATGTATGGACAGAATACATACCCACTGAAAAACAGCTTTGGCGCCAGGTAATGCCGCGCCTGGCCGC